>JAZOWJ010000269.1:0-30512 GCA_045659125.1 Acutalibacteraceae bacterium | reverse complement strand
TTTTAATTTTATCACCGACACCGAGGGTGAGGCCTGCATTTACAAACACAAGTGCCTTGTCGGACACAACGGTGATATTCAATTTGTCTGCCACATTGTTATAGAGTGTTGCGGTGATGGTGGCAGAGCCTGCCTTCAATGCGGTCAGTTTGCCGTTTTCGTCCACCTTGACAACAGCAGGGTCGCTGCTTTCGTAGGTGCATGCAAAGCTGCCTGCACCGTTGAGCACAAGGCTGACAGCATCCGTTTCACCGACATGCATCTGCTTGGTCGGCTCGTCAAAGGAAATATTTTCAGGAGCAGCAAGCACGGTCACATTCACACGCACATCACCTGCAGATGTACGCACGATCAGCTGTGTGCGGCCGCATTTTTCAGCTGTGATAACACCCTGCTCGGTAACGCTGACTGTCTGTGCATCTGCGGTCAGATAGGTTGTTGTGCCGTAAGAATATGCGGACAGATCAACCGATTCACCGACACCGAGGGTTATATTCAAATCAGCCGCTTCCGTTGCAAAAACAGCATCTGCAGCCGTTCCCTGACAGGCTATGCCGCTGATATAGCGGTATGCACAAACGGAAACGACGCTGTTTGCTGCCTGATTTGCAGAAAACGAACAGGAATTGCCCTGCACATCTGCAATGCAAACAGAATCAGCATACACCTTGTAGCCGTCGGCACCGTTAACGGGCTTCCATGTGAGGCTGCACATACCCTGTGCAAGCACCGCACTCTGCACGGTCGGTGCAGCAGGTGCAGTATAAGCCGTCAGCACAGCAGAGCTTGCAAGCACATTGCCCTGTGCATCCGCAGCATCCACACGCAAAAACAGCTCGGCACCGTCTGCAAGTGCTTCAATGCGCTTGGTGGTGGCCGTTTCGCTTGTGAGCAAATCCCATTTGTCTGATTCAAACAGGTAAATATTGTAGATGGCAGCATTTTCCACAGCATCCCATGCAAGGTCAACCGCCTTCAGCGGTACTGCGGTAACATCCTGCGAAAATGCAAGTGTGCCGACCGCCTGCACCTGCGTTGCCAATGCCGAGGGGATAGGCAACAAGCAGCCTGCCGTCAGTGAAACCGCCAGCATGAATGCCACAAAAACAGACAAAACT
The DNA here is from genome assembly GCA_045659125.1 of Acutalibacteraceae bacterium. Lineage (GTDB taxonomy): Bacteria > Bacillota > Clostridia > Oscillospirales > Acutalibacteraceae > RUG806. Next base: position 29,394 of record JAZOWJ010000269.1, on the reverse strand, counting down.
TTTTTCTTCAAAAAGCAACACCTCTTATAATAATGCATACTTATTTATAATATCATAAAGCAGAACAAAAAGTCAATGAAGTAAAACAAAAATATATAAGCAGTCTGTGCAAAACAAACTGCTTATATGTAACAAATTATTAAAGAACCTTGCTCAGGAAGGTTTTCAGACGGTCGGTCTGCGGATTTGCGAAGAATTCCTGCGGTGTGTTTTCCTCTGCAATCAGACCCTCGTCAATAAACAGAACACGAGTGCCGACCTCACGGGCAAAGCCCATTTCATGGGTTACGACCACCATGGTCATACCGCTTTCTGCAAGCTCCTTCATAACATCCAGAACCTCGCCGACCATTTCGGGGTCGAGTGCACTGGTAGGCTCGTCAAAAAGCATGACCTTGGGATTCATAGCCAATGCTCTTGCAATGGCAACACGCTGCTTCTGACCGCCCGAAAGGGTGGACGGATAAGCAGATGCCTTTTCCTCAAGCCCGACTCTGCGAAGCAATCTTCTTGCTTCCTCTTCGCAATGGGCTTTGAGCTCCTTTGCGTTTTTGGGACCTGTGTAGGTCGGGTCCTTTTTGAGCTTCTTGAGCTTCTTTTTACCGAGGCAATAGGGTGCGAGCATAACATTATCAAGCACGGTTTTGTTGTTAAACAGATTGAACTGCTGGAACACCATGCCGATTTTTTCACGATGGCGGTTGATGTCAACATGAATATTGGCAATGTCCTCGCCTTCAAAGATGATGGAACCGCTCGTGGGGTCCTCCATGCAGTTCAGGCAACGAAGGAAGGTGCTCTTACCGCTGCCCGAAGGACCGATGACAACAACCTTTTCACCCTCATGGATGGTGGTAGTAATGCCTTTGAGGACTTCATGGTCCCCGAAACTCTTGTGCAGATCAACGACGTCTATCACTTCTTGCCAACCACCTTTCCATAATTTTCAGTCCGATGGTAATGACAACCACCAGAACGATGTAAATGACCGAAAGAACAATATAGGGTACTGTGTATTCGTATGTGCTGGTACCGATCTGCTTGAAAGCATAAACAAGGTCAAGTGCACCTGCATAACCGATGATGGAGGTTTCCTTGATGAGAGCAATGAATTCGTTGCCGAGAGTCGGCAGAATGTTTTTGATTGCCTGCGGAACCACGATTTTGATCATGGATGCGGAATAACTGAAGCCGACCGCACGGGCAGCCTCGAGCTGACCGGGATCGACGGAATTGATACCGCCGCGCATGATTTCGGACACATATGCACCGCTGTTGACACCGAAAATGATGATACTCGCTTCAACTGCACTCAGTTTGAAGCCCATGGACGGGAACAAAACAAAGTAACCGAGTAGCAGCTGCACCATAACGGGAGTTCCGCGGAACAGGGCAACATACAACGAGCAGATTTTTTTGAGAATCGCAGGAACACGCTGCAGCACCCACATGATTGCAAAAAACAGATAATAGAAAGTGACAACACGCAACAAAGGCTTTTGCGGAAAACGAGCCAGGAAACGGTCGTAACGGTTCTGCATGGCATAAGGCAGAATCGGGTACTTGGGCATAACACTGATAACAGCAATCACGCAGCCGATGACCATACCGATAATAAGACCCAGCACGGCAACCTTGACGGTGTTTTCAAGACCGGTAATAACCTGCTTGTAGCCGCCTTTGTCGATAAAGTTGACAATGAATTTACCCCATTTGAGGGAAAAGTCTGTCAGCATCTCTTTTCACCTGTCGCATTCCGTGACGGATACGACAAATCCCCTTTCCGGTGTGATGATTAAAAACAACCCCGTCTTCTCGGCGGGGTTGCAGTATTTGGTTTAAAAAACTCAGCCGTTTACGCCTGCAACGATGTTGTTTGCGGGAGCTTCGTCAATAACAACATAAGCGATGTTGCCGTTGATGATATCCTGAACAGCAAAAGCACCGTTGGAGTAGCCAATACCTTCAAGGTTTGCAAAGCCGTCAAAGCCCCAGTCTGCGTCGCCGACAACATAGAAGCCGCCGGTGGTGCCGGTCTGATAACCGACCTTGGTGCCTTCTGCAAGACCTGCAAGAACAGCTTCTGCATCAGCTGCGGTTTCGCAAGCATCAAAAGCGGTGTCTGCAGCAGCAGCGATGATCTTCTGGGAAGCATTGTAGTAAGAGGTGGAGAAATCAAGGATTTCTTCACGTTCGGGCTTGATGGTCAGACCGGAAGCAGCGACATCACACATACCTTCACCAACAGCGGTGCAGACAGAGTCGAATTCCATGTCGTTGACAGCAAGGGTCTTGCCGAGGGACTGTGCGAACAGGTTCATAATTTCGATATCAACACCGTAGTAGTATTCGCCTTCAACATATTCGAAGGGAGCGAATGCAGCGTTGGTAGCGATAACAAGCTGATTGTCGGAAGCGCCGACAGTTGCATCAGCAATCAGAACACCTTCGGGAGTACCGTCGCCGAAGTACTTGTTCATGATTTCGTCGAATTTGCCGTTTTCCTGGATTTCAGCAAGGAAAGCGTTGAGCTGGTTGAGAAGCTCGGTGTTGCCCTTGGTAACTGCAAAAGCATACTGCTCTTCGGTCAGCGGAATGTCGATAACCTTGAGGATGCCTTCAACAACAACGTCGCCACCGGTGACGTCGCCTGCAGTGACATCGCCTGCGGTTACGTTACCGTCGGTAACATCGCCGTTGGTTGCAACATCAGCATCTTTGCTGCAAGCAGCGAAGCAGCCGATAACAAGGCAAAGAGCTACGAGAACAGAAAGAATGGATACAAACTTTTTCATTTTTTTACACTCCTTTATAAATTTCGAACACAGTATAGCATACTTTTATTTTTATGCAAGACCCGTTTTTATTTTTCTACCTTTAGTCCGATGAATGTCAATTTTTCAATGCAGTTTTTGTTGATTCCGACGAACAATTTTCCGTATTCATGCCGAAAAAAGCACAAATGCAGAAAAAATAAACCGCATTTGTGCCTGTTATCCTGTATTCAATTATGCAAGCTTATGCAACGGGAAGTGCATATTTTTGCGAAAACTGCGAATATTGCTTCTGAAAATCGGGATTTCCGTGCTTGATGCGCTTGAGATATTCATGCATATCCATGGTATCGTGAGCCATTTCGATCATGCAGCCGGCTATGTTCGAGCAGTGGTCAGAAACGCGCTCAAAATTATTCAGCAGATCTGCCCATACAAAGCCGACCTCAATAGAACAATCACCCTTCTGCAGGCGCTTGATGTGGCGGGTACGAAGCTGCTCCTTCAGATCGTCAACAACCTGTTCAAGCGGCTCAACCAGTGCCGCAGCATCCAGGTCATTGTTCAGAAAGGCCTTCATGGTGTAGAACATGATTTCATCCGTTGCTTCCATCAGCACCTTCAGCTCACGCTGTGCGGCATCTGTAAATGCAATGTTCTTTTCCTTGATTTCTTCAGCCGATTCAAGCAGATTGACAGCATGGTCAGAGATGCGTTCAAAGTCACCGATCATGTGCAAAAGCTTTGCAGATTCATGGCTGTCAGCATCGTTCATGGGATAGGTGTTGAGCTTGACAAGATAGCTGCCGAGAATATCCTCATAATGGTCAGCCTTGCCCTCAAGGGTACGCACACGGTCTGCAAGCTCCTTCGAGTAGCTTTCGAGCGAGAACATGGACTTGTGCAGTGCTTCCTCCGAAATAGTTGCCATTTTGACAGTCAGGTCATGGCAGCGCTGAATGGCAAGCGCAGGGGTATGCATAAGACGTTCGTCGATTTCGATTTTTTCTTCCTTGCCACCCTCTCCCTTGGGCTCGGGAATGAGCTTCACGGACAGCTTTTCAAGCAGTCCTGCAGCCGGGAACAAAACAAGGGTGCAGGCCACATTGAAAGCAGAATGCGCAACGGCAATCGTAAACTCACTTGCCGATTCCTCAAACAAGGGAAGCTTGAACACAGCCTTTACGGCACAGAACAAGGCGAGCATAATGGCAGTGCCGAGAATATTAAAGGACAGATGCACCACCGAAGCACGGCGGGCATTGCGGCTTGTGCCGACCGAGGACAGCATGGCCGTCACACAGGTACCGATGTTCTGACCCATGATGATGGGCACAGATGTACCGACGGTAATCTGACCTGTCGAGGACAATGCCTGCAGAATACCGACCGAAGCCGAGGACGACTGAATAATCGCCGTCATAACAGCACCGACAAGCACACCGAGCAGCGGATTGGAGAACATAACCAGCATATTGCGGAAGGCCTCCACCTCTTTGAGCCCTGCAACGGCCGAGGACATGGCCTCCATACCGAACATCAGGGTTGCAAAGCCGAGCAGGATTGTACCGATATCCTTCTTTTTGTTGTCCTTGGATGCCATGTAAAGAACAATACCGATCAGTGCAAGCACGGGTGAAAAGGAGGTGGGCTTGAGCAGATTGACAAAAAGGCTGTCACCCTCAATGCCCGACAAGCTCAGAAGCCATGCGGTGACGGTTGTGCCGACATTCGCACCCATGATAACATTGATGGCCTGTCGGAGAGTCATAATTCGTGAGTTTACAAAGCCGACCACCATAACCGTGGTAGCCGAGGACGACTGAATCACAGCCGTGACACCAAGACCTGTCAGAAAGCCTGCAAGCTTTCCTGTTGTCAGCTTACCGAGCAGGCTTTTCAAACCGTTACCGGCAGCCTTTTCGAGGGCTGAGCCCATGGTATTCATACCGAACAAAAACAGACATAAGCCGCCAATCAAAGACAAAATATCAAAAACATCCATAATCGAATCCTCTATGATTTACATTCAGATTTTCTGTTCAACAAATTTTTCGCCGTCATAATTCCAGATGCTGCAAACACCGTTTCTGCGAAGAGCCGCCAGCGCAACATCAAAGGCATAATCAAGCTTTGTGCAATCGTGACAATCGCTTCCGAGCGTCACACGACCTTTTTTCTCTGCAATGTGCTTCATTAAAAACTCAGCAGGATACGGCCAATCGGTTGCACCTCTTGCCATCGCCCCCGTATTCACCTCAACGGGAATATCCGCCTCGAGCACTGCATCAAGTGCCTGCAGAGCGACATCAATATAACGCGGATCGGTCTGATCGGGCACACCGTGCTTGGTAATCAGGTCAAAGTGTGCAACAAACAGCGGCTTGTGCTGCAGGGAATCAACAACACTTTCATAATATGCCCTTGCGAAAGCGACTTTATCACCACCGAAGCCCTCATCAACACATTTCTGTGTCAGTGCGGCACTCGAGTCAATGGGATGATAAACGCCATCCGCCTTGACATAGTGCACACCGCTGATGAAATAATCACAGCCCTCACTGTCCTGCACATTGCTGAAATAATCCAGCTCAATGCCGAGCAGCACCTTGATTCTGTCGGCATATTCCGCCTGCAATGCACGCACGGTGCTTTTGTATTCAGCATACCGCTGCGTGGGCAGACAGTAGGATGAATCGAAATCCGTAAAAGCATGGTCAGAAAGACCAATTACGGAAAAGCCGTTGCCGATTGCGGCCTCGATGATTTCACGCACACTGTGCTTGCCGTCCGAAAATGTGGAATGCGTGTGCAAATTCCCGGTATAAAGCATTTCAATCTCCTCTTTCTTTTATCCTAAAGATTCACTCGCATAGTCATAAAGACTGATATTCATATCCACCGTACCGTTGATGCCTGCAACGGTGCCGGATTTTGTGTACTGCCATATGGTATAATGATAATAATAGGTCGGCTTGTCATTGTACTGTGCAAGCCAGCAATCGTAGTCCGACAGCGTTTCCAGATCGTAGTCATAATAACCGAGGTCGCAGTTGAGATAGATCATCGGGCGGTAGCCTGCCTGCATAATGCGGTCGCAAAAGGCCTTTGCACAGGCGGTGATAACCTCAGATTCCGTGTTGTAGGTTCGCGAGCTTGTAATATCATATCGCTCCCAGTCAAACACGATGGGATACGCCAGCGGATAGCCCTTGACAAGCTCCAGTGTGAATTCAGCTTCCTCCAGTGCTTCCTCAACACTGACTGCCTGCGAGAAGAAATACACACCGACGCGCAATCCCGCATTCAGAGCACCCTGTATGTTGCGCTTGAACATTTCATCCTCACAGATTTTTCCGTCCGCACCGTAGCCGCGGTAGCCGACACGGATAAATGCAAAGGTGATGCCGTCGTTTTTTACGGCAGTCCAGTCGATTTCATTCTGATAAGATGAAACATCAATGCCCGAATATGCAATCACACTGCTGTCATTGTAAACCATTCTGCCGTTTCCTGTTTTCATAAAAAGGTCGGTATTCCAGGCAGCGGTATTCACCTGATAATTGCGGATCACATGCCCCTGCACATCCTCCACATAATAAGGAATTGTGGTGGCTGTGTTTTGTGCCTGTGCAATTTTACCGCTCAAAAGGTTGGGGCTCCACTTGCAGCCACCGCAAAAAACAAGCGTCAATATCAACATAAACAGCGGCAAAAGTCGCAGTTTCATTCGTTTTCCTTCCTCCGATTGGCTTGCAATCGGCTTTTTAATGTGTTAAAATAAAAAATAACACACATTCCTTAAAACATACATAATCATTGTAACACAGCCAAAGCTGTTTTGCAAGCACAAACGGAGGACATATGAAAAATTACCGTCTTGTTTCACCTTACGAATCCGTCATCTGGGACGGAGCAGGCGCATGGAGCCGATACAAAGGCAACCTGCACACCCATTCGGTTGCCAGTGACGGCGAAATGGATTTAAGGGACGCAATTCTTGCTTATTATAACCGTGATTTTGATTTTCTTGCCATGACCGACCACGGCGTGACGGGAAGACCCTGGGACGAATGTCCGTCCAGGCCGCTTATGTACCGTGCCTTCCGTGCCATGCGCCACTATGACCTCAACTGGTTCACAACCGAGGAAAGCCGTGCCCTTGCAGACGGCTCATTCCCCCTGCCCGACGGAACAAAAAGAGGAAAAGGGATGCTGTGTGTACCCGGCGGAAATGAAATGTGCAACCTGACCGCTACCAAAACCCATGTCAACGGCTTTTTCATGAAGGGCTGTGAAATGTTCGGCGGTAAAGAAAACGACTATGAATGTGCTGTAAAAGCGGTTGAGGAAAACGGCGGTGTGTCCTTTATGAACCACCCCGGCAGCTGGCTGAACACCAACAAGGACAAAAACAAAATCCATGACCCGTTCATGATTCACTACTTCGGCAACATTCTGCTGAAATACCCGACCTGCCTGGGCATGGAGGTTTTCAATGAAAAGAATTCCTCCACCCCCTGGGACAGGCACCTGTTTGACCATGTGCTGCAATATTGCCTGCCGCACGGCAAAAAGGTGATTGCCTTCAGCAACGGCGACATGCACATTGAGCGCGATGTGGATTCCTCGTTCTGCTATTTCTTCATGCCCGACCTGACGCTCGACAGCTTCAAGACCGCTATGAAAGCAGGCACATCCCTGTGCGTGACACGCATCATCCGTGCAGACGAAACCTTCGGCCCTGCCGAAGATATGGACAAGCGCAACGACCCCTCCCCCGTGCCGCTGTTCGACAAAATTGCAACCGACGGACACAAAATCACCGTATCTGCCACCGATTTCGACCATATTCTGTGGATTGCCGACGGCAAGGTGATAAAGGAAGAAAAGTTCGATGCCATCCAAGCAAACGGCACCTTTACCCTCGACCTTGACACCGTGGACGGTGCAGAGAATTTCCTCTATGTAAGAATGCAGGCCTCGTCCGAAAACGGCATCTGCCTGACCCAGGCAATCGTCCTCGACGACGGCACACCGCCCAAGCCCCACACCGTCAGCGAAGAAGACATCAAAGCCCTCAAGCAGCTGCGCCGCAAAAGCAACCGCTTCGTGCTGCTCGTCGGCGGCCTGCTCGGCGAAATCCCCTACCGCATCCGCCTGATGAAAGCCCGCAAGCAAGGCACCGCAGACAGATAAATAAAGAAATACAAAAAGGATTCATCATCTTGCACAGATGGTTGAATCCTTTTTCATTATATATTAACAAAAAATAAACATTTGATTGACATTATCATTTGAGTATTGTAAATTTAAAATAGTTTACTATATTATTTTGTAAACCCGATTGAAAATATTCGGAATTGCAAGCGCATTTTCCGAACAGAAAAGGAGTTTGTCAAAATGAGAACGATGAAAAAAGCACTGGCATGTTTATTGGTCGTTGCCATGTTCCTCACCGCCGCTCCGTTGAACGGTTTTGTGGGACTGCAATGGCCCGACCTTGACCTGCCCGAGATCAACTTCAGCAATGTGTTCAACAAGAACGCAGAAGCGGCAAGCACAGTCGCATCTGGAAAATGTGGTGAATATTCTGAAAATTTACTGTGGTCACTAAACAGCTACGGAACACTTACTATTTCAGGCAAAGATACCATGAAAAACTACAAATCATTCACTTTACTCCCATGGTATGACTACATCTCTTCCATCAAAAAAATAATCATCGAAGACGGCGTAACAAGTATTGGTGATCGCGCATTTTTTTGGTGCGAGAATGTTACAGACGTCACCATTCCGGACAGTGTAACAATCATTGGCACACATGCTTTTTCTGGTTGTAAAAAACTTACAAACATAACAATCTCTGCAGATATCACAATTATTGGTGAACGTGCTTTTTCCGGATGTGACAAACTCACAAACATAACAGTGGCATCCGAAAATGAGAACTATTGCAATGATGAATACGGTGTGTTATTCAATAAAGATATGACAACCCTCATTCAATATCCAATTGGGCATGAAAGAGCAACTTATGAAATCCCAACAAGTGTTACAACCATCGCAAAAGAAGCTTTTAGCGGTTGCAACAATCTATCAAGTATCACCATACCGCCCAACGTACAAACCATTGATTATTATGCATTCAATTATTGCCTAGACCTCGAAAGCATTATAATTCAGAATCCGGATTGTGCAATATATGACAGTGCAGAAACGTTCCATTCCAACATTACACTTTATGGAAACACCGGTTCTACAGCCGAATTATACGCAATGAAATACAGTCGATCATTCGTGGCTTTGGATGTCGATCCGCCGACAACTCCAAAAGTCATCGCATCCGGCACCTGCGGTGAAAACCTGACATGGACATTGGACGAAAACGGCACACTCAACATATCCGGCACTGGGGTTATGACAGATTTCACAGCATATACAACCATGCCATGGTATTCATACAGAGAAGAAATTCAAAATGTTATTATTGATGACGGCGTGACAAGTATCGGCTGTTATGCATTTTATAATTTTGATAGCATTGTAAGCATCACTATTTCAGACAGTGTAACAAGCATCGGTTATGGAGCATTTGAATATTGTGACAGCATCACAAACATTACAATCCCGGATAGTGTGACGAGCATTGACAAATCTGCATTTTCTGTTTGCAATTCATTAATATCTATTACATTTGAAAAAAACAGTCAACTGACAAATATCAGTGAATATGCATTTGCCTATTGTGAAAACCTTTCGAATGTATCTTTTGGCAAGAACAGTCAGTTAAAAAGTATCGGCTCGGGTGTATTTTATAATTGCTTCAAGCTTACAAGTGTAGACTTTGGTGAAAACAGCCAACTGAAGAGTATTGGCGCATCTGCATTTTACGATTGCAACCTTACAAATATTACGATCCCAGACAGTGTAACAACCATTGGAGGCCTCGCATTTAATTCTTGCAGTTCCCTCACAAGCATTATAATCCCGGACAATGTAACAACTATCGGAAACATGGCATTTGCATTTTGTCACAATCTTAAAAATATTACGGTAAAAGCCGGAAACAAAAGCTACCGCAGTGATTCATATGGTGTTTTATTCAGCTATGATATGACACAACTCAAACAATATCCAATCGGAAACACACGTAACAGCTATAATATACCAAATGAAGTAACAAGTATCGCAGCATCTTCATTTGCAGCTTGCAAAAATCTCGAGAGAATTACCATTCCCAACAATGTGGCAAGCATCGCAAGTGGTGCGTTTGAATATTGTGAGAATCTTACAAGCATCGTTATTCCAAATGGAGTGACAAGTATCCCTAGCTCTTGTTTTGCCGAATGCAAAAACCTTAAAAGCGTTACAATTGCAGATAGCGTAACAATCATCGACGGGTGGGCATTTGAAAACTGTACAAACCTTGAATGTGTAGAATTTGGCGAAAAGAGTGAACTGACGAGTATTGGCGCCGCTGCATTTGATAATTGCAACAGTCTTGTAAAAATCACAATCCCGAGTAATGTAACAGACATCCATATGTATGCCTTTGACAATTGCAGTAGCCTTTGTGAGATCACTATTTTAAATCCTGATTGCGAAATTTTCGATGCATTCTCCATCTATTATTCTGCAGTTATCTGCGGCTATAATAATTCCAGCGCTCAAGAATTTGCAGAACAAAACAACCGTGCATTTGTTTCTTTGACTGGAAACGCCACAGATATTATTCTTTCAGCATCTTGCGGCAACAGCGCAGAACTTACAATCACTCGCAATGGCGCAATGACAGTCACTGGCACAGGGAATATGTATAACTATTACAGTTCAGGGCTCAAACCGGAATGGTACAATCTCCGTCGCTTTATCAAGTCGATTACCATTGCCGATACAATTACAAGCATCGGCTCAAATACCTTTTATGATTTTTATCAGCTATTTGAAATCATCATTCCAGACAGCGTAACAAGCATCGGCAGTTCTGCGTTTTATGCTTGCGAAAACCTTACAAGCATCACTATCCCGGACAGCGTAACAAGCATCGACAGTTTGGCATTTACTCATTGTAACAACCTTGCAAGCATCACAATTCTGAATCCAGCTTGCATGATTTTCAATGATGCAAATACAATTAAATCTGGTGCCACCATTTACGGCTACACCGGTTCCACGGCTGAAAAATATGCCGAAAAGTATAACCGCACCTTTGTGGCATTGGCTGCACACGAGCATTCCTACACCTCTACCGTCACCCTTGCAGCCACCTGCTGCACCACGGGTGTGATGACCTACACCTGCGAATGCGATGACAGCTACACGGAAGTTATCCCCTTTGACTTCAACAACCACGCCGGCGGCACGGAAATCCGTGATGCGGTCACCCCCACCTGCAGCATTGAAGGCTACACAGGGGACACCTATTGCCTCGGCTGCAACAACAAAATTGCCGACGGCTCCCCCATCTCAATGCCCGCTCATCATTATGAATCCGTTATTATTGCTCCCACCTGCGAATACGGCGGTCACACCACACACACCTGCACCGCATGCGGTTACAATTACACTACCGATGAAACCGATGCGATCGGTCACAACTATGTCGGCACTGTCACACTTGAACCGACCTGCACCGACCCCGGTGTGAAGACTTATGTCTGTCAGAACGATGCTGCGCATGCCTACAAGGAAGAAATTCCTGCTCCCGGACATACACCCGACACAGATGCGACCTGCACAAACGCACAGGTCTGCTGTGTTTGCGGTAAAGAACTGCAGCCTGCCCTCGGTCATACATGGGATGAAGGCGTATTGGATCCCGCACCGACTCCCGAACAGGACGGCATTCTGACCTTCACCTGCAACCGTTGCGGTGAAACCAAAACCGAAACGGTCAAATATGAACCCGAAATCATCGCATCCGGCACCTGCGGCGAAAACCTGACATGGACACTGTATGCCGACGGCAAACTTGTAATCTCCGGCACGGGGGGAATGACGAATTATTCTTCATATTCATCTGTTCCGTGGTATTCCAACCGCAGTGAAATTAAAAAAGTGGTCATTAAAAGCGGGGTGACGAGCATCGGCAATTATGCGTTTGCGAATTGCACCGGCCTTGTAAGTGTAGACTTCGGAGACAACAGCCAACTGCAAAGCATCGGCGCTCATGCGTTTTATTCTTGCGGCAACCTTGTACGCATCACCATCCCGGACAATGTGACTACCATCGGCAATTCTGCTTTTCAATATTGTAGAACTCTGGCAAGTATCACCCTTCCGGATGATCTGACAAGCATCGGCAATTCTGCTTTTTGGAATTGCGTTGCCCTTACAAGTATCACAATTCCGCACGATATAACAAACATAGGAAATGCTGCGTTTCTTGGATGCTACGGACTTGTGCATATCACGGTGGACGAAGACAATGCAAACTACAGCAGTGATGAATATGGAGTTTTATTCAACAAAGATAAAACATCCCTCATCCAATATCCCATCGGCAATGCAAGAACGGAATACAAAATCCCGGACAGCGTGACAACCATCGGCGAGGATGCATTTGCTGACTGTGGCAATCTTGTAAAAATTACTATCCCGTCAGGCGTTACATCTATCGGCTGGGATTCATTCCGCGAGTCCAGCAGTCTTGCAAATATTACAGTGGATGAAAGCAATTCAAACTACTGCAGTGATGACTACGGTGTTTTGTTTAACAAAAGCAAAACGCATCTCATTCAATATCCAATCGGAAATACAAGAACGGAATACATCATACCTGACGGTGTAACAAGTATAGCCTATTATGCATTTAAATCTTGCAAAAACCTTGAAAGCATCATTATTCCAGACGGAGTAACAAACATCACCGATGGCATGTTTGTTTGGTGCGACAAACTTGCAAACATCACAATTCCAGCCAGTGTGACACGCATCGGAATGCAAGCGTATGCTTTCTGTGATAGTCTTACCGATATTATAATTTTGAATCCCGATTGTAAAATTTACGATTCTTCAAGCACTTTCGATTCCATTGCAACGATTTACGGCTACACCGGTTCCACCGCCGAAGCCTATGCCACCAAATACAACCGCACCTTTGTTGCACTGGAGGCACATGAGCATTCCTACACCTCAGAAGTCACCCTTGCAGCAACCTGCTGCACCACGGGTGTGAAGACCTACACCTGCGAATGCGAAGACAGCTACACGGAAGTCATCCCGTTTGACATGAACAACCATACCGGCGGCACGAAAATCCGCGATGCGGTCAAATTCAACTGCATCACGGGCGGTTACTCGGGCGACACATACTGCCTTGGCTGCGGTAACAAAATTGCAGACGGCATCCGTACTCCCGGCACCGGTGAGCACACCTATGAATACAAGACCATGACCGAGATCATTGAGATCAAGGGCAACAACAAAATTGATCTTGTCTTTGTCGTGGATACCACCGGTTCCATGAGCGGTTACATTGCTGCAATGCAAAACGGCATGAAGGGCTATCTGAATCAGCTCGAAGCCAAGGACATTGACTACCGCATTGCCATTGTGGACTACCGTGATTTCCCGGAACGCGCCTCTGCGAATGACTATCCTTACAAGGTGCAACTTACCTTTACCGGCAACGAAGATTCTGTTATAGCTGCCATTAACGCTCTTTCCCTCGGCGGTGGCGGTGACGAAGAAGAAACCGTTTATTCCGCACTCATTGACGGACTGAATGACCTGACCTGGCGTGAGGATGCCGGCAAGACCGTTATTCTGATGGGGGATGCAGACTCACTCGACCCCGAACCCAACACCGGTTATACACTTGCGGATGCAGTTGAATCGCTGCAAAAGGATTACTCTTCCCCCGTAACCCTGTTTGCCATTTCTGCAACAGGCTCCACCATTTCCACCTTTGCAAGCCTTGCAACGCAGACCGGCGGCAAGTGCTATACCTCCGCTGCAGCACTGGATGTTTCCGAATTTGTTTCGGACATCATTGAAACCATTGAAAAGACGGTTATCATCCCGGATAGCGAATGGGTTTTCGTCAAAGCTCCCACCTGTACCGAACCCGGTGAAGAAAGCCGCACCTGCACCGTTTGCGGTGATGTGCAGACCCGCACCACGCCTGCACCCGGTCATGTTCCCGGCAGCGAGGCAGACTGCACAAAAGACTGCATCTGCACCGTTTGCGGCGAAATATTGGTGCCTGCATACGGCCATTCCGTTGTGCTGAAAGAAAAGAAGCCGGCACATTGCGAGTTCTCCGGTCATGAGCTGTATTATTGTGAAAACAAAAACTGCGATTACGAATACAAAATTATTATTCCTCCCACCGGACACAGCTATGAAGCAGAGGTCATCCGCGAGGCAACCTGCGCACTCAACGGTCTGATTCGCCACACCTGCACCATCTGCTGTGAATACTATGATATTATCACCTATGCGGAACACAGCTTTGAGCAGACCGAATATATCCCTGCTACCTGCACTGTGGACGGCAGAATTGTTTATACCTGCCAAAACTGCCCCGAGCAGTACACGGAAACCATCACTGCAGGCCATCAGTATGTTTCTGCAGTAACCAAAGAGCCGACCTACACCGAGCCCGGCACCCTCACCTATACCTGCACCGTATGCGGACATTCCTATTCGCAGCAAATTCCCATGCTGAGCAACAAAACGGTGCTTCTTGTGCAGGACAATCAGCCCTGGCAGCGCAACGATGCTGTCAATCTGCTGAACGATATGATTGCAAGAGATCTGATTGATGACTGGAGCATTGTAAACAGTGCAGATCTGACTGCAAGCGTGCTTGCTGACTATGATGTGGTTTACATCGTCAACGACCAGAGCGATTCCACCTACAACAAGCTTTCCGGCCATAATGAAATTCTGACCGCTTATGCAAACAACGGCGGTGTGGTTATTTACGGTGCCTGTGATGAGGCATGGGAATGCGGTACAATCAACTACACCCTGCCCGGCGGTGTAACAAAAGGCAATTATTATTCCTTGCACAACTATATAGTTGACACAGATCATCCCATTGTGATTGCAGCCGCCACCGATGGCGCAGGCATCACCAACAGCAATCTGTACGGCACCTACTGCAGCCATACATGGTTTGATGCGTCAACACTTCCTGCAAACAGCAACATCATTCTGCAGGACAAAAATGCAAGACCGACTCTTGTTGAATTTGAAGCAGGCAACGGCATGATCATCCTGTCGGGTCTGACCTGGGAATTCTATTATTCCAGAGTCCGTCCGGATACAGGCTCTTCCGTCACCTATTCCACCCGCGTTTTTGATGACCTGATCATGTATGCACTTGCACAGGGCAATCGTTGCGCACATGAGTTCCTTGAGGGCAACACCGTTGGACACACCTGCACGGAATACGGCTACACCGAATACACCTGCACAAAGTGCGGCTATGTTGAAAAACGCAATCTGATTGCTCCGCAGCACAGCTTCGGCGAATATGCAGTGGTCGATCCCGGCAGCTGCGAACGTGCAAAAACAGAAGAAAGAGTATGCGCAGTCTGCGGTGAAGCAGAGCGCAGAATCACAAAGCCGCTCGGCCATAGCTTTGTGGCTGTTGTCACAAAAGAAGCAACCTGCACCGAACACGGCATCATCACAAATACCTGCAAGCTTTGCGGCCACAGTTATGAAACAACCACCTATGCCGATCACAATTATGTTCTGTCCGAACACACGGCAGCAACCTGCACACAGGACGGCAGAATTGTATACACCTGCACCGGCTGCAAGGATTCTTACACCGAACCCATCCCTGCTTCGCATGACTATGTGAGAACCGTCACAAAGCAGCCGACCGAAACAGAAGAAGGCATTGTAACCTACACCTGCTCAAAATGCGGTGACACTTATGAAGAGCGTCTGCCGAAACAGAAAACAGCCAATATTCTGCTTGTTCAGGATACGCTTCCCTGGACCATCGACTCCAATGCACAGCTGTTCAACAATCTTGTTTCCGCAAATCAGATCAGCGGCTGGAAGGTTATTTCTTCTTCCGCACTGAAAACTGCAAATCTGTCTTCGTATGATGTCATCTTCATTGCAGGTGACCAAAGAACCGAAACCTATAACAATATCAATGCCTGCCACGATATTCTGCAAAGCTTTGCACAGCAGGGCGGTGTGGTTATCTACAACGCATGTGACAACGGCTGGCAAGGCGGTGAAATCCGTTTTGCATTGCCTGACGGTGTGCAGAAAATCGAAGCAATTGAAAGAAGAAATTACATTGTCAACGGCTCGCATCCCATTGTCTGCGGCATTTATACCGACGGCAAGGAGCTGACCGACTATCTGCTCAACGGCACCTACTGCAGCCATTCCTCTTTCAACAAAAACACACTGCCTGCAGGTTACAGCGTCATTCTGCAGGACAGAAATGCAAACCCGACGTTGGTTGAATATTCTGTCGGCAACGGTCGCTTCATCCTTTCGGGTCTGACATGGGAATTCTACTATTCCCGTCTGTTTGCCGGCATTGAAGGCGACACAACTTACTCAAAGAATGTGTTTGACGATCTGATTGTTTATGCTGTTTCCTGCTGCCAGCCCTGCGAACACGATTATGCTGTTGTGCGCATTGCAGAAGCAACCTGCACACAGGAAGGCTACACGGTTTATGCCTGCGCAACCTGCGGCAGAACCTATACAGCAGACATCACAGCCATGCTGCCGCACACAATTGTTGCAGTTGATGCAATTGCCGCAACCTGCACAACACAGGGTATGCAGGCACATTACAAATGCACCGTCTGCGATACACTGTTCCTTGATGCAGATGCAACACAAAAAACAACCGCTGATTCGCTTGTAATTGCAAAATCCGACCATACATGGAATGGCGGTGTAATCATCACCGAACCCGGATGTGAAACCTCCGGCATTATGTCCTACACATGTGAATTCTGCGGAACAGAAAACAAAAAGACTATTGCCCCCACGGGACATGCTTTTACATTCACCGCAGAATCGGATGCAACCTGCACCGAAAGCGGCTATGTGCTCTATACCTGCGCACGCTGCAAGCTTGAAAAACGAGAAGTCATTGCTCCTTACGGACATGATTTCGGCAGTGACAACATCTGCGATCGTTGCGGATTCGAGGTTCCGCCCGAGCATGAACACAGCTTCGCAAAAACAGTGGTTGATGCAACCTGCACAACACCCGGCTACACCGAATATGTCTGCGATTGCGGCTACAGCTATCGTGCCGACATCATTGAGCAGCTCGGTCATGATTGGGACAAAGGTGTTGTCACCCTTGCTAAGACCTGCACCACGGACGGCACGCTGACAAAAACATGTACCGTCTGTTCTGCAACAAGAGTCGATCCGATTCTCGCCTCCCACGAATGGTCTGAAAGCATCATCAAGAAAGCCACCTGCACCGAGGACGGTGAAAAGAGCTGCACCTGCACCGTTTGCGGTGAAACAAAAACAGAAGTGATTCCTGCCGGTCACACCTGGTCCGTTTATACCATCACTAAGGAAGCCACCTGCACCGAGCCCGGAAAAGAAACCCGCGTCTGTTCCGTCTGCGGCATTTCACAGGAATTTGATATTCCTGTATTAGGCCATCATTTTGTAGATGGTATCTGCACCCGTTGCGGAATCAAATTCATTGACATCATCACAAAGGACTATGCAAATCCCGACTATGGAATGTATTTCGCAATTGATGAAATCGTTTCGGATTATGGTCCGTCGCTTGTTGACGAATACGGCGTGTTGCTCGACTACAACGAGGAAGCACAATTTGACAAAGTTGCAATTTACCTGACACAGGACGGCACCATGTGGAGAAGATGCATTGCCTGCACAGGCAGCAACATCACAAGAGCCACATTTGTTCCCTATCTTGCTTACAATTCCGAAGTATTGTACTCAGGTCTGAATTCTGCATACATCAACACCTTCCGTCTGAGCAAAAATGCAAGCGGCATCTGGGTTTATAACAACTATGCCACCATCGGTGCCAATCTGGAGGATGCATACGGAAATCTGCTGCTTTCACTTTATGATATCGGTCAGGCGGGTGCAAAAACGCGCATCTTTGACGACCTTGACGAAATGAAAGCATGGCTGCAGGAGGACTGTGAAAATCATACAGAAGAAGTTCTGCCCGGTGTTGAACCCACCTGCACAGAATTCGGCAAAACCGAAGGCAAATGGTGCCCCAACTGCGAACAAATCATTGTAAAACAGGAAATCCTGGCAAAAGTGAACCATTCAGGCGGCACAGCAACTTGCATCAGCAAAGCCAATTGTGTGCATTGCGGTGCAGAATACGGTGAACGCGGAGATCATATAAAAGGCTCTTATACAGAACCTGCAAGCTGCACCGTCAACGGCTATACCATGGTTTTCTGCACGGAATGCGGTGAAGAGCTTGATTTTGAAGTCATCCCGGCAACACACAAGCCCGGTGCGGATGCCACCTGCACAACCGCACAGACTTGTACCGTTTGCGGTGAAACACTTGCTCCTGCAACCGGTCACACTCCCGGAGATGCACCCACATGTACAACATCACAGATCTGCACCGTTTGCGGTGAAACACTTGCTCCTGCTCTCGGTCATTCTGCACATGAAGATGTTCCCTGCACTGAAGATCTTTATTGCATTACCTGCGGAGATTTACTTCGTGCTGCAACCGATCATCAATTTGAAACCACTCTTGTCACACCGCCCGGCTGTATGACACACGGCATACAAATTTACACCTGTACGGTTTGTGGTGAAACAATGACCCTGCACATTGGTCCGATTGGTCACACCTGGGGCGATTGGATTGTTGAAAGCGAAGCCACTTTTGAAACGGAAGGACTGAAAAAACGAATCTGTTCTGTCTGTGCTGACGAAGAAACCGAAATTATTCCCGTTCTTGAGACGAAGGAATTCGAGGATAAGGATTCCGGTGTTTCCGTTGAAACCGACAAGAATGCCTACGGCGGCAAGGATGTTGAAGTCAAGGTTGAGGAAGTCTTTGACGGCAGCCACTATCTCACCCAATCCTTCGGAAAGGTGCAGACATGGAACATCAAAACCTATGTGGACGGCGAAAAGGCACAACCCGACACACCTGTTTATGTCCGAATCCCGTTGCCCGAAGGCTTTGATCCGAACAAAACCTTTGTTTATCACATCAACTCACAGACCGGTGAGCGTGAAAAGATGGATGTGCAAGTGATTGACGGCTATATCTGTTTCTACACATCGTCTTTCAGTCTGTATATCGTTGTTGATGAAAGCACGCTGATTGAAAATCCGACTGAATTGATTATTATTAAGCCTTACACCATCGCAAAAGAATCTGCTGACGGCTTTGCGGTTGTGAGTGTCAACACCTCCGTTGCAGAACTTCTTGCCGCATCCAATGCCACAGCAGTGTTGACCGCCACCGGCGAAAAGGTTGCAGAAACAGCAAAACTTGCAACCGGCATGGTGCTTGCACTCATGGACGGCGAAACCGTGGTTGACAGCATGGAAATCGTTGTGCTTGGTGATGTTAACGGTGACAGCAAAATCACTGCAGCCGATGCCCGCGTAGCATTGCGCATATCCGTTGAGCTTGAATCCCCTGCTGCACTTTATCTGACCGCTGCAGGCGTGAACGGCAACAAAACAATTTCGTCAAGTGATGCCCGTTGCATTCTTCGCGCAGCAGTAGAGCTGGATGACCCTGCATCCTGGTTAGCAAATTTCTAAAAAGCACTGTAAAAGTGCTTATATCCGCGGACGGCTCCCCTGTCCGCGGATATTTTTTGATTTTTTCAAATTATTTCAAAAAAGGGCTTGACAAATACATTTCGGCATGCTATACTAACCAAGCACTGAGGGAGTAACACCTCTCACGAACAGTCGGTGTCTATAACATTGAGGTTCCACCCGTTCCCATCCCGAACACGGTAGTTAAGCTCAATCGTGCCGAAAATACTTGGCGGGAAGCTGCCCGGGAAAATAGGTCGTCGCCGACACAAACGAAACCACCCAACAGGGTGGTTTTATTTTTGCAAAAAGAGCAGATATTTTCTGAAAAATGTTGACAGCCTGATTTAATTGTATTACACTATTTTCCAAAAAAGCTTTAAACGGGAGGGGCTTATGCAGAAACGATATGAGCTGGACATGACCACAGGGCCGTTTCTGAAAAAGATTTTCATTTTTGCCGTTCCGATGGTGTTCACGGGTCTGCTGCAGCTGCTGTATAATACGGCAGACGTGGTTGTGGTCGGCAAATTTGCAGGCGAAACCGCACTGGCGGCCGTCGGCTCGACAGGCTCGCTGATCAACCTGATTCTGAATGTATTTATCGGCCTTTCCATGGGCTCGGGCGTTATGGTTGCACGTTACATCGGTGCGCAGGATGACGAAAACATCCACAAATGCACCCACACCGCCATGAGCATCAGCCTGTGCGCAGGCATGCTGGTTGCGGCAATCGGCTTTTTCTTTTCAAGAGAGATGCTGATTCTGATGAATGCACCCGAGGATGTCCTTGACAAGGCAACCCTTTATTTGCAGATTTATTTCATTGGTGCGCCGGGCTCCCTGCTGTATAACTTCGGCGCATCCGTGCTGCGTGCCACGGGCGACACCAAGCGACCGCTTGTTATTCTCGGCCTTACAGGCCTTGTCAATGTGGGACTGAATCTGGTGCTTGTCATATTCTTCCACATGGATGTTGCAGGTGTTGCCATTGCTACCATCACCGCACAGTATTTGTCGGCAATCTGCATTGTATGGCGCTTGATGCACCTTGAAAATGCCTGCAGACTGCAAATCAGAAAAATGCGTTTTTACAAGCGCGCATTGTTTGAAATCATCCGCATCGGTCTGCCGGCCGGCATTCAGAGTGCATTGTTTTCGATTTCCAATGTTATCATTCAGTCCACAGTCAATTCCTTCGGCACCACCGCCATGGCAGGCATTGCCGCGGGCTCCAATGTGGACGGCTACATCTTCACCTGCACAAATGCCGTTGCACAGACAGCCATGAATTTCACCTCGCAGAACATCGGTGCAAAAAAATATGAAAATGTGCCCAAGGTATACCGTTATTGCCTTTCGACCGCTTTCATTGCTGCTGCCGTATTGAGCGCAATTGCATTTGTGTTCCGAGTACCCATTGTGGGGATGTTCTCGGATGAGGCAGAGGTCATTGCCATCGGAGCAGACCGCCTGACACTGATTCTGCCGTTCTATTTCTTCTGCTCATTGATGGATGTCACTGCCGGTCAGGTACGCGGTATGGGACGCAGCATTGAGCCGATGATTATTTCCCTGCTCGGTGCATGCGGAAGCCGTTTGCTGTGGGTATTCCTGATTCTGCCGTTGAACAGAACACTCATGATGCTGTATTGGTCCTACCCTGTTTCGTGGGCACTGACATTTTTTGCGCAAACAGCATTTTATTTCTATGCCGCACACAAGCTCAAAGCAAAAAGGCTGCCTGCAACAGCATAATTAACAAAGAAAGCTGTGAAAATTTGACTTTCACAGCTTCTTTTTATATGGAAATCCGAAAATTTGTATGATATAATTAAAATACTAAAGTAAAGGAGATGCTTTTTATGATAAAAACAGGTGCTTTCAAAAAGATATGCAGCATTCTGCTTTCGGTGTTGCTGCTGATTTCCGTTTTCTGCACCACCGTGCAGGCTTTGCAGCCGGAAACAGGCACATTGCAATCCGAGCCACTCACTGTTTATGCAAGTCCGGCAGAGTACAGCAATGTAACAGCCTATGCAGATGATTTTGATCTTGAAGCCATGACGGCAGAATTGCGCCAATATGTCATGAATTACACCTTGCTTGTCAAGCTGTCGGGCAGCTCTTCCCTGCGCATCGAAGCAACGCAGGAAAACATCAATCTGCTTGCATCGCTCATTGTCAATGAAATCCCCGAGGCCTTTCATTTTGAACACATTCAGGCAAGCTACTACACAAGCAACAATCAGATTTTTCAGCTTACATTTACATACAATTGTCAGCCGGATGAGTATGCTTATAAAATGTATGAAATCGAACGCGAGGCAGACACCCTGCTTTACGGTATCGTTGACAACGATCAGCTGACCGATGTGCAAAAGGCATTGCTGCTGCATGACCGCCTTGCACTGCATTGTGAATACGGCGATGTAAACGGCAGCTATCTTGACACAGCCACCATTTACGGTGCACTCGTCGGCAGAAAGCCCGTGTGTCAGGGCTATGCAATTGCCTATATGTATCTGCTTGAAAAGGTCGGCATTGAAAGCGACATGTGCAGCTCCGACCGGCTCAACCATGCATGGAACATCGTTTATATCGATAACGAGGCCTATCATGTTGACGTCACCTGGGATGACCCGACACCCGATGTGGCAGGACAGGTTTATCATTACAATTTCCTGCTGTCCACACAGGCACTGAAAAAAGGCATTTCGGACGATTACGACACAGCGCACAATGCAAACGATTTTGACACCACCCCCAACAGCACGAAATACGACAATGCCTTCTGGCAGCATTCCTACACCGCATTCCAGCTGCTCGATGATGAAATTTATTATATTGATAACGATGCGCAAGCCCTGTGCAGAGAATCCGACAAGGCTGTGCTTGCCGATGTGAGCGACACATGGTTTACCTCGGCAGACGGATATTACATGGTCGGCAATTATACCTGCCTTGCAGCCGATTTACAAACGCTTTATTACAACCTTTCGGATTCAATTTACAGCTTTGACCCTGCAACCAAAAGCAGTCAGCTGATTTACACACCGCCCATGACACACGAGGGCGAAACGTATTATTCCATAGCAGGCTTTGCGTATCAATACGGAATTATGCAGCTGGATCTGATCAACAGGACGCATATTTATCGTACCACCAACGATCATTGCAGCCATGCGGAATATACTGACAAAATTCTCATTGAGGGTGATTGTGCAAACGAAGGCGGAACCCGACACATCTGCACACTCTGCCTTGCTTTTTATGACACCATTGAGAAAAACCCTGCAAGACACACAGGCAACAAGGAATATTCACAGAAAATCTACCCCACCTGCGGTGAGGACGGCAAGCAGAGAGATACCTACTGCCGTGATTGCGGAGAATTGCTGGAGGAAGGCGCAGTTATTCCTGCAACAGGCAACCACACATGGGATGAGGGTGTGCCTGAAGATTCCGACATCTGCACCGGTGTGCTGGTTTACACCTACACCTGCACCGTTTGCAGCGCAACCAAGCAGGAAACCAAGGAAACCGACAGCCCTGTGCATACAGGTGAAACCGAGCTTCGCAACGAAAAGAATGCCGGCTGCGGAACAAGCGGCTACACGGGTGACCTGTGCTGCACGGCCTGCGACCATGTTATAACACCCGGTCAGGTAATTCCCCCAACAGAAGAGCACACATGGGACGAGGGCTATGTTGCACTTGCACCGACTGTTTATGATACGGGTATATACAGATATACCTGCACGGTCTGCAACAGATCAAAAAATGAGGTCATGCCGAAGCTCACAAGCTCCATCAAGGGTGATGCATCAACCGACGGTGTTATCAATGCTGCCGACGCCCGTATTGCACTGCGTGTCAGTGTCGGCCTTGAGCAGCTTGACGGGGATGCCTTTGCAGCAGCGGATGTTGACAACAACGGCAGTATCACCTCTGCAGATGCAAGACTGATCCTGCGCTACAGTGTCGGCCTTGAAACCGAATGGCCGCAATAACACAACAGAACAAAAAAAGACAGCGGACCGCTCCGCTGTCTTTTTTATTATCTTCAGTTGTTATAATCCGGCACTTCCTGGAAGCTGTCGGTCACTTCGGGCTCGGTGACGATTTCTTCAAAATCATTCTCAGGCTCTGTGGCAGGCTCTGTCGGTGCAGTGGTATTCACCGTTTCTCCGGGAAGATTGCCGTACAAAGCAGTCACAAGCACACCGTAGTTTTTGTCGATTTCAGCTGCAGCATCAAAGAAATTGACCTCGCAATAGCTGGTGTTTGTAGCGCCGATCAGCGGCAACAGCACAGTAGCATACACGGTGAAAATGAATTCCTGAATCGGCTTCATCACCCTCTGGAACAGGCTGCTCAGCAGGGAGGCATTGCTGCCGTCGGTGTATCTGCCGTACAGCTCAACACTTTTGCTTTCGCCTGCAGCAAGCGGTCCGACGATGATATAAGTCTGATCATCATCCAGATCCAGATGCTTGTGGCTTTTGGTCTCCACATAAACGCGTTCAGCCTCTACCCTGCCGATATTGGTAACGGTGATGGTGAAAACAATTTCCTCATCAATGCCGTAGGAATCAGCATCAGCCTCCACCTTTACAACAAGCTTGGGCTTGAAAATGGTGTCAGCTTCGAGCGCAAAGGCAGGAATGACAGCCGCAAATGCAAGCAGAACAGCAAGAAAAACAGAAATAACACGAGAGAATTTTTTGAACATACAAAAGACCTCCTTTATTATTTACATTATAATTAAACAATAACGAAATCAGGTCTTGTCTGCAGACTGCTGTGCTTTTGAGCGCTTCCACATAAGAAGAACGGGAACAAAAACAAAAATTGCAATGATGGCTGCGGCAAGGAACATGGTGGATGTCGGCAGCGGCGTTTCAACATTGAATTCATTCAGGTAATATTCCTGCGAATTGGAAATGGCGAGGTCACCGATATAGGGGCCGACAACCATGGGGATGAGAACATAGAATACCATGCGGATGCCCTGGAACTGACCGACCTTATCCTCGGGTGTGTAGTCACGCACGCTTGCATTCAGAAGAATGGTGAGCACGGCATAGCCGACCAGTGCGGGAGCAATGCACGGCAGAGTGCTGCCGACATCTCTGCCGAACGCAAACACAAGGAACAAGCCGACCACAAAGCCGACAGATGCAATCAGGAATACCTTGGTTCTGCCGATTTTTGCCTGCTTGGTAAGCAGAACGGCAATACCGGGAACAATGATTGCAAGCGCAATGATTGCACCGATGATGGTCTTTGCACCGAGCAGCTCGGGGGTGTTTTTAAGAATTACATGCTCAAGATAAATGAACAGATACGGGAACCATACCTGCACACTGATGTTGAAAATGCACACAGCAGCAAGGGAAAGATACAGGTCCTTATGCTGTTTTACAACCGAGGGACGGAAGCCGTAAACAACATCCGACCAATAGTTGTTATTGACCTGACGGATACCGCTTCTGGATTCGTTCAGGCTGAACAGACCGATGACACCGCAAAGGGTGACGGATGCACCGAGAATGAGGAAGAAGGTGGAATAGCCGATTTTGCCGACCACTGCCATCAATCCCATAACGATGCCCGTAGCTGCAAGCGGAAGCACTGCAAGCACAGATTCGGTCACAGGGCGGTTGGATTCGTCCGTAACGTCGGTGACCCATGCATTGAAGCTTGCATCATTGCTCAGTGAGCCCATGAAGGTCATGATGACGTCCATGATGATAACCGTCCATACCGTAACGGTCAGAATCCGCAGGGTGTCACTCGATTGCAGAATAGCAGCCGTGTTTTCAAGCGAGATAAAGCCGAACAAAGCGGTAACAATACCCCAAACGATGTAGCCTGCCGAAAGGAAAATCTTGCGGCGGTTCATGCGGTCACTCAAGGTGCCGAGAAGCAGGGTGGAAATGAAGGCTGCACAAGCGCTGAGGGCTACCATGTTGCTGATTGCGGTGCTGAACGGAATGGCATTGTCAATAGCAGCCTGATCCGTTACATTGCCGTAAACGGAGTTGTAAAGGAATGTGTTGAAAACCATGTTTTCCACATTCCATGCGATCTGACCGGCGGTGCCGAACAGAATCAGATTGAACCATGTGCGTTTGCCTAATTTAGAACGTTGCATACTATCAAGCTCCTTTTCTTTTAAAGATTATGTGCCGATAAATGCTTATTTAATCTGTGTGCCGACAGGAACGCAGTCATCCACGAAAATAACCTGGCAGCCGCAGGCATTGTTGGTGGCTGCAAGCAGCATACCGTTGGACTGCACACCGCTGAAACGGGCAGGCTTGAGGTTGGCAATGACGATGATCTTCTTGCCGACAAGCTCCTCGCAGGTGTAGTCGTGCTTGATGCTGGAAACGATTACTCTTTCATCAAGACCGTCGTTGAGGGTGAGCTTCAGGCAGTTGTGGGACTTGCGGATTTCCTGTGCCTTGACGATCTGACACACACGCAGGTCGATGTTGCCGAAGTAATCGATGTCGATTTCATCCTTGATGGGCTGCACGGGATCGGGATCGCCGTAAACCTTTGCGGGCTTGACCTCTTCGGGCTCCTCAACGGGAACATACAGCTCAGCCTCGGTCTTGGGGGTGGAGAAATCAAGCAGACCGAGATATTTGTCTGCTTCAATGGCAAACAGGAACAGATACAGACGCGGACCCTGGTCCTTGTCGATAAGCAGGCGATAGACGTTCTTGAAGAACTTGCCCTGTGCCTCCTTGAGAGCCTTCTTGTCAAGCTCCTCACCTCTTGCCTGTGCAGGCATTGCATAAATAGCGGTCTGCAGCTCGTCGAGGTTGTAGCCGCCTGCCTGAATGTAGGCACGAAGCAGCTCAATTTCCTTCTTTTCCACATCGGAAAGGGTTTCATACCAATCCCAGTTACGGGTTACACGCAGACGGTTGACGCTTTCGGGAGCGCACTGCTCAAGCCAGAACTTTGCTCTTTCAAGTCTGTCTGCGAAGTCATCATACTTATAGGGTGTGCCGATCTTGTCGAACACGACCTCAAGCATGGGAACATTGAAGTCAACAACGCTGCCCAGCTGCACAAGAAGTCCCATCGGAACGGGCTTGACCTCTCTGCCTGCAACCTTTGCAAAATCCATAACGGACTGTGTGTATTCATTTGCAGTGCCGTTTGCGACTTCATTGAGCATCTTGTCGAATTCAAAATACTGACGCAGAATACCGTCATCGAAGCAGAAATCGAAAGCCTTGAGGGGCTCGGTCTTTGCATACAGCCACAGAATAACCTCGGGCTGATAGAGCTTAAGAAGTGTATCGGGGGTCAGGTTCAATCCGCTCGAGCCGCTCATCTTACCCGTGGAGCCCTTGATGCCGATGAATTCATAGCCCTGGAACATGGGGGGCTCATAGCCGAAGATTGCACGGGAGATGTCCTTACTTGTATCATAAGAGCCGTGGGGAGATGCATGGTCCTTTCCGCCGGGCTCGAAGTCAACGCCTTCATACATCCAGCGCATCGGCCAGTCGATTTTCCATGCAAGCTTGCAGTTGAAGTCTTTTGTGAAATCAAAGCTGCCGCAATGACCGCAGGCGCATTCAAACTGTGCAACGGTGCAATCGTCGCTCAGGGAAAGAATCTTTGTGGTGTCGCGCTTACATTCGGGACAGTAGATGGAAACGGGATAATAGGCTTCTCTTTCACCTTCCGCCGCGGTCTGCGTACGGTGGGAATCGAGAATATCAAAAATCTCGCCGCGCTTTTTCAAAGCGGTCAGAATGTGTTCGACATACTTGCCGCTTCTGTACATTTCAGCCTGACGGCGATAGTCCATGGTGATGCCGAATCTTTCCATGGATACCATGAATTCGTCTTCAAAATGGTCGGCATAGGTCGGGAAACCGTCATCATAGGGATTGGGCACGTCCACATAGGGGTAGCCGATGTATTTGTCGAAGCCTTCGGTGATGGCGGCAACGTTGACGGGCACCTTTCTCATGCGGTCGAACTCGTCCCACGAGAACAGAAGTCTTGCCTTTTTGCCGAGCTTGCGCAGTGCTCTTGTAACAAGCAGAGCCGTTGCAACGTCACGGAAGTTACCGATGTGAATGGAGCCGGACGGAGAAATACCTGCAGCACAGACATATTCTTCCTTATCGGGCTTTCTGCGTATGAGTTCTCTTGCTATTTCTTCAGACCAATGCATAATAAAAACACTCCTTAAAAGAAGACATAATTTAACTTATATATTATACAGATATTGGTAATAAAAATCAAGGGGTTAAAAATAAAAACAAACAGCAGCTCGTCGCTCTGCCTGCAACAATCCGAAATGTACAAAATCAACCGCCCTGATTTTTCACAATCGGGGCGGTTTTGCGTGTAATTAAAACTGATTGAGTACCTTTTGCTTTTTGTCTTTGAATTCTTCTTCGGTCAGCAGGCCCATGGCTTTGAGCTGTTTGAGTGCCTGCAGAAGCGAAATGGTGTCAATTTTGGGTTCTTCTTCCTTAACTTCTTCTGTCTGCGCAGGCTGTTCGGCATTGGTTTCGATTGCGTTTTCTTTTGCCTTTTTGCGGTCCTCTTCATTCTGCAGGGCGGCGGCAGACACGGTCTGCTCAAGTCTGCGTGCAATGCGGTTAAAATCCTTCTGCATCATGGCAACAGCAAAAACGGAAAGTCCGCAAAGGGTGAACAGCACATAGAATGCACCGTTGTCAGGCAGGTGGATGTTAAGCTTTTTCGCATCGTCCGAAATCTTTTTGCCGTTTTTGCGCATCCAATACAGAATATAAAACGGAATAAGCGCAATTTTTGCAACTTCCTTGCCGCAGGCCTTGCTTTCACCTGCAAGCAGGCGGATTTTTTTGCAAAGACGGGCAAGCCATACAAGCTGATAAACGCCGAAGGTCATCACGGAAATGATGACACAGGCGGTGATGTCTTCATATTCACACAGCTCCTCGGGGATGTCGCCATCCTCCCATTCGGGACAGAACTGGTCGGGTGTGCCTGCAAAAACTCTGTGCTCGGCAGCCCGTTCAAGCTGCGGAAATTCAAGGCTCATCACAAAGGCAGCCATACCGAGATAAAACAGCGCCTCGGGAAGCACCTCACTTGTGAAGCTCTTGTCAACCACAGCACAGACAATGCGCACGGCAACACTTGCAAGCAGAGCACCGACACTTGTGAAGGCTGCAGCAAAGGGCTTTTTGATTTTGCCCGTCAGTGTCATATACAGAACAAGCAGAAATGCCAGCGGAAGAGCCACACGGCAGACCGCCCACAAAATTGCAGTTGTGCCGCCGAACAGATCGGCACGGATGTAATACAGCAGCTGGTCAAACGCATAGACGAGCATCAGGGTCGGGGTCAGCAGCATCAGCCTTGCATCCGCCTTGCGCACAAGCATAGACATGATAAGCATCGACAGCGGCACAGCCAGCGCAATCAAACGCAGCACAAGCAGGAAGCCGCCTGCAAAAAAGTCGGGACTCATACGCAGAAAAATGCCGATGCTTTCATCAAAGCCGAATTCAAAAGCCACCGCAAACAACGACAGCACTGCACAAGCCACCGTAATGGCAGGCAAAATTTTAATAACAGGACGTTCTTTTTCTCTCATAGAACAACGCTCCTCTCTCCGATTGTTTTTTATGTAAGATACTTTTAAATATTCCGTTCTCCAAGGGCAATATCACGGTACACCGCAAAAGCCGACGGCAGGGCATAAACACCTTGCAGCTCACCGGCATCGGCTGTGATGCAATCCGCTTTTTCCGTTGTGCCGTCCAGCAGATATCCGATCATGTGCCATTCCTTATGTGTAAAAATATGAACAGCCGCAGGCAGTGCA
>JAZOWJ010000268.1:0-5568 GCA_045659125.1 Acutalibacteraceae bacterium | reverse complement strand
TACGGACACACACATTGTGTGGTCACAAACCGAGAATGAGCAGAATCTTATTTATGCAATCACGCACGAAAACGGCACATGGGGTGCTCCCTACACCCTTTTGCAGACAGCATTCCCTCTCGGGGAAGCCGCTTACACGGTGAAAAACGGTATTCTGCACGGCATCTGCATGAGTGGAAATGACTTCTGCAAATTCGCAGTGGGGCAGACGACAGATCTTGCGTTGGATATTCTGCTTGTAGATGAGCAAAATCCCGTCAATGAAAACAATGTTTCCGTTTATGTCCGCAACAACGGAACAAAGACAATCACACAATTCATCTGCGCCCTGTCCGACTCGCTCGGCAGCTACCGCGAATATACGCAGACCTGCTCCCTGCCTGCAGGCACAGGCGCATGGTTTGATTTCACCTATGCCCCCTCCAACGGCATACAAACCGCCGAGCTGACCGCAGAGCTGTTCCTGCCAGGTGCAATTGACCCCACAAAGGAAAACAACAAGCAAGCTCACACCGTAGGCTGCTGCGACCTGCTGTTTGAGCAAATCACCTGCACACAGGGCAACGGCTACACCACCATCGAAGGTACAGTCAGAAACCTCGGCAGTGTCACAGCAGACAGAGTCACCATCAGCCTGATTGATGCAAGCGCAACAAGTATTGCAGCTGCACAGACGGTTGACAGCCTTGCAACGGACGAGGCGGTGCATTTTTCACTGTATGTCGAAAATGCAGACGGCTGCAGCCTGATGCTGACAAGCACAACCGCGGAATTGTATACCGATGACAATAAATACTCCCTGCCGTCGGGCAAGGACAATACGGTTTCCTACGGTGACATCAACGGGGATGCCGATATCACATCTGCCGATGCACGCCTTGCACTTCGGGCATCCGTAGAGCTCGAGCTTCTCACCGAGGCACAGACAAAGGCCGCCGATGTGAACAAATCGGGCGACCTGACAGCAGGCGATGCCCGATTGATTCTGCGAAAAGCCGTCGGGCTTGTTGACAGCGAATGGCCGACAGCCTGAGCAATATGTAATTTTCAAACAGCCGCAAAAGCGCGGCTGTTTGTTTTTTATCTTGCCCTTGTGCTTTCAAGCAGCTCATCCATACGGTCGGTGATGTCAACACCGGGCTTTCCTGCCTCGCTGTCGAAGCCGTTTTTCAGATCCTCGCCGACATTTCGCATGCCGTCTGCAAGATCGCGCCCTGCATTACGCATACCCTGTGCCATATCACTTGCCGCCTCGCTCATGCCCGTCACATCATCGCGTATGGCTTCCCCGATTCCGCTTGCAGCCTCACTGACACGGTCGCCTGCCTTTTCGGTGGCGGCTTGCGTGGTCGGAACGGTCGTGGAGGGAACGGTATTGGCAATCGGAGCAGCCGTCACCTCGGGTATTGCACTGATACCGTCTGCTTTATCATTGCTGTTATTTCGGCATCCCGTTGCAAGAACAGCGATCGCTAAAACGGCAAAGGCAATAGCAATTATTCCTTTTTTCATTTCGCTTTCCTTCTTTTTCAATTATACAGAAATGCACCTTGTGCAGTCCTGCAAGGGATATTGTGTCCGCACCAAAACGGGATATGCAGGTTGCTTTCTGGCAGCAAGGGGTTATTTTGTCAAAGTACCGCCGTCGGCATACAGCAAAAGGAAAATCTCATCCTCTGCACCTGTTTGTGAATCAATATAAACAAGGGCATCCTGCTTTCCGTCCGTAACCAGAAATTCATAGGCAAAGGCTTCGCCACCGCCATCCACAGGCACGACGCATTGGCGTACCTGACGGATAAAAAGCGCCTCGTTAAGCTTTTCAGCCGCTTGAGAAAGGCGCACGGTAAAGGACGGAATCTGCCGTCGGGTGTGATTCATGATATAGGACGAGGCATCCATGCTCAGCACCTTGCCGTCTGACAGCGAAACGCTGACCTTGATAAGATCAGGATAACAGATATAATCGCCCTGCTTGCAGGCAAAATTGACCGTGCAGATACCGTCGTTGGTGGCAAAATAGCTGCTGACCATGTCCTCATAGCCGCATTGCTGCAAAAATTTCTGCGCAATGGCAACGGCATCCTCACCGCTGTAAATGCTTTCCCCTGCAAAGGAATCGCACAGCATCAGCTTCACATAACCGCCTTTTTTGGTAATCTGCACCTCTTTGCCCTCGTAGTAGAAGTTGTAGGTTGCAATCTTGCCTGCATTTTCGCCGTCCTCAATCACCTGATTTGCATTATCGGCACCAAGCACATCCGCAGCAAGCTGTTTGGCTTGCGTGTGTGTAATTTCTTTTGCGTCGGCAAGCAGGGCTGATTCCTTTTGCAGAACACCGTCCGAAAACGGACCGTCATACAGCAGGGTCGGATAATCCGCAAATGATTCCTCTGCACCTGCGGCTGCAGACAAATAGTTGACCGCCTGCGTCATTTCGGTGCTTCCCAATTCACCGTCCACCTCATCAAACGAAAACGCACCGCTTTCCATCAGGTCATTCATATATAAAAATTTATCATGCAGGATTTTTGCATATTCGGACAGCTTCTGCAGCTGGGTGCGGTCCTCCTGCGTGATTTTTTCGCCTGTGGAAAGCTTACGGGCAAGGCTGGCAGTGTAAGCACCTGCCTGCGAAAGATACAAATAAATATTCGACAGCACCGTCTGTCCCGAATCGAGTGTGCCGAGTGCCGTTTTGGCACCGCTTGCATTTTTTTCAAGTGCGGATGAAATCTGTGCAAACATAGGCACTGTGTTGGCATAACCGCTTTTTTGCAGGTCGGTCTGCATGGCATCAAAATATTCGCAAAGCTGTGCAATGGCACGCCGTTGTGCGGTAATAACCTGCTGCTCATATCGGTTTCTTTGCAGTGCCTGCAGGCTTCCCCAGACCGTCAACACACCCACAACCGCCAGCACAAAGCTTATTGCACGGATTCTTCCCCGTTTTCCCATGTTTGTTCCTCCGTCATTTTTTTCGCAATTCTGTTAACAGTATGTCCGTTTTTCTCTTTTTTTACATTTCCATTTTCTTCAAAAAAAACAGATTGCACAAACGGACAATCGGTAGTATAATATATTGACAGGCTTTTTTTGCCTGTCGGAAAGGAGGAACTGAAGTTTGGAAGTTTATCTGGATAACAGTGCGACCACAAAGGTCTGTCCCGAAGCCGTTTCCGCCATTACGCAGATGCTGACGGAAAATTACGGCAATCCCTCATCGACCCATCGCAAGGGACTCGATGCCGGCGAAGCACTGATCAAAGCAAGAAAGCAGGTTGCAGGCATCCTTTCCTGCAGCCCTGATGAAATATATTTTTCCACAAGCGGATCGGTTGCCAACAACACCGCCATTTACGGTGCGGTCAAGGCTCTGCGTCGCCGTGGAAACCGCATTGTCACGACATCCATTGAGCATCCCAGTGTGCTGCGCTGCATGCAGGATCTTGAAAGTGTCGGCTTTGAAGTCATCTATCTCAAGCCCAACCGCAACGGCAGCTTTTCGCAGGAGGAGCTGTTCAATGCCGTCAACAAAAGCACCATCCTTGTAAGTATTATGGCTGTCAATAACGAAATCGGTGTCATCAATCCCGTTTCCGCGGCAAGCAAGGCAATCAAACGAGTCGGTGCCCCCGCACTGCTGCATTGCGATGCTGTGCAGGCCTTCGGCAAGCTGCCCGTCAACCCTGCAAAGGAGGGCATTGACCTGATGAGCATCTCTGCACACAAGGTGCACGGTCCGAAGGGTGTCGGCGCTCTGTATATCCGCAAGGGCGTGCAGATCAAGCCCCATATTATCGGCGGCGGTCAGGAAAACGGTATGTTTTCGGGCACAGAGCCCATGCCTGCCATCGCCGGCTTCGGCGCTGCGTGTGCTGCCATGCCTGACCTTGCAAAGCAGCTCAACCATATGACAGCCCTGCGCAATTACACCGTTGAACGGCTGAAGGCTTTGCCGCATGTAGAAATCAATTCCCCGCAGGACAGCCTGCCTTATATTGTCAATCTCTCGGTTGCAGGCATTCCGTCGGAGGTGCTAATTAACCATCTTTCCCGTCAGGGAATTTACATTTCCGCAGGCTCTGCCTGTAAGAAGGGGCACAGAAGCGAGGTGCTTCGTGCCATCGGACTGCCTGTGCAGCAAATTGACTCATCCGTGCGTGTCAGCTTTTCACGCTATTCGACCGATGCGGATGCAGATGCGCTTATCAACGGCATTGAAGCCGCCATTCAAAGATTCAGAAGATAAAAAAAAGGATAACAGAAAATGAAAGAAATTATACTGATCAAAAACGGTGAGCTTGCACTCAAGGGGCTCAACCGCGGAACATTTGAAGACATGATGATCAAAAATATGCGTCATCGCCTGTCCTCGCTCGGCAATTTCACCTTTACAAAATCTCAATCCACCATTACCGTAACCCCTGAAGACGAATCCGTTGACAGGGATGAAGCCGTGCGCAGACTCAGCAAGGTATTCGGCATTGCCGCACTCTCCCGCGCTGCCGTTTGCGAAAAAGATATAGACATTATCCGTCAGACGGCTGTTGAATACCTCGGCGATGCACTGTCTGCCGTAAAAACCTTTAAGGTGGAGGCAAAAAGATCGGACAAGAAATTCCCGCTGACCTCCCCGCAGATTTGTGAAGAGGTCGGCGGTTGGCTGCTTGAGCATGTGCCGGGACTTCGCGTGGATGTGCACAATCCCGACATCACGGTCACCGTTGAGGTGCGTGACAAGCATGCCTTCATCCGCGGCAATCAGCTGCACGGCGCAGGCGGTTTGCCTGTCGGTTCGGGCGGCAATGCCTGCCTGTTGATTTCAGGCGGTATTGACAGTCCTGTAGCAGGTTGGATGATGGCAAGACGCGGTGTTCGCCTGACAGGTGTGCATTTTGCTTCTCCGCCCTACACAAGCGAGCTTGCTGAACGCAAGGTGCATGAGCTGCTTGAAAAGGTGACCGAATATGCAGGCAGAATCCGTCTGTTCACCGTTGAATTCACCGAAATTCAGGAAGCCATACGCGACAATTGTCCCGAAGAAATGTTTACCATCACCATGCGCCGCTTCATGATGAAAATTGCAAGCGCCATTGCCATCCGCGAAAACTGCGGTGCGCTGATTACAGGTGAAAGCCTCGGTCAGGTTGCAAGCCAGACATTGCATGCACTCGGCTGCACGGATGAATGCGCATCCATTCCCGTGTTCCGCCCCTGCATCGGCATGGATAAGAATGAAATCGTGGAAATTTCGCGCAAAATTGACACCTTTGAAATCTCTATCCGCCCCTACGAGGACTGCTGCACAGTGTTCACACCCAAGCATCCGCGTACCCGTGCCACGGTCGATATGGCCCGTCAGGCAGAAGAGATGATTGAAAACCGCGAAGAGCTTATTGCACGTGCCGTTGATTCGGCAGTGCTGAAAATCATCGGCTGATGTAAAAGCCACATACATTCTGCAAGTGTTGCAAAGGATTGCTTTTTCATTGACAAAGCAATCCTTTTTTGTTATACTTTAAATGTATTATTCTGCAATTCTGCTTAAAAATAACAATATAAAGA
>JAZOWJ010000267.1:0-6273 GCA_045659125.1 Acutalibacteraceae bacterium | reverse complement strand
GATGAGGAATTTGCAGCAGGTCACATTGCAGGTGCAATCATGATTCCCGAATATGAAATTGCCGACCGTGCCGAATCGGAATTGCCCGAAAAGGATGCGCTCATTCTCGTCTATTGCCGCAGTGGCAGGCGCAGCAAAATCGCATCCGAGGCGCTTGCAAAGCT
Organism: Acutalibacteraceae bacterium; assembly: GCA_045659125.1. Lineage (GTDB taxonomy): Bacteria > Bacillota > Clostridia > Oscillospirales > Acutalibacteraceae > RUG806. The sequence goes on along the minus strand of JAZOWJ010000267.1, from coordinate 6,109 downwards.
CGGCTACACCAATGTCAGGGAATTCGGCGGCATCATCGACTGGCCATACGAAATTGTGCAGTAAATAAGAATCATTTCAACAAACAAGGATAGCTCCGATTAAAGAGCTATCCTTGATTTTTTTGTTATGCTTTTTTTAATTTTCTGACGGTCGCAACCGTAGCACCGATAACACCCAGGCCCAATGCAAGCAGCACAAACGGTGTGATTCTGAATGTGGTCGCTGATGCAATATAGCCATATGCGAACTGAATGGCAAAGCCGATGCCGTATGCACCGCTCATGTGATAGCCTGTGATGTCAGCCGAATAATCCGTGCCGAATCTTGCAGGCACACTGTGCAGCACACTCGGAAAAACAGGACCGTAGCCCAATCCGATCAAAAGCAGCCCGACAAGCGCCGTGTTGCCGATGGGGAGCAAAAGAACAAGCATACCCACCGCCGCCAATGCCATGCCGCCCTTGATGAGCGTGTTGTCGGAAAGCTTTTCGGATAAAAAGCCTGCAATGATTCTGCTGAGCATAATACCGCCGAAATACAGGGAAATCCATTTTGCGGCCACATCGGGGGAAACAGCCAACACATTGACCGCATAGGTCGCACCCCATGTGCCGATCATGAATTCACCTGCGCAGTAAAGCCCGAGTGAAAGAATGCTTGTGAGCATGCCTTTTTCTTTCAGCAATGCAAAAAAGCTTTTCTTCGGCAGATTCTGCTGTTCGTTTTCTGCCGTGTCAGGCTTTTTCGGCTGCACATTCCACTTTTTCAGACTCAAAAGGATGATGAGAGCAATCGCAAACTGCAAAACAGAAACCACGCGATAGCCGTTTCGCCATGCGTTCTCACCGCTGAGAAATGCGGACATGATTATCGGGCTGACCGTGACACCAAGACCCCAGCAGCAATGCAGCCAGTTCATGTGCTTTGCCTTGTAGTGCAGTGACACAAAATTATTAAGACCCGTATCGATTGCACCTGCACCGTAGCCCATGATAATTGTGCAAATCATCATCACAACAATGTTCGGCGCAAAGCTGATGCCGAGCAGCCCCAATGCGGTCAGCAGGGTAGAGAAAAATGTGACCCTGCCCGTTCCGAATTTTCGCAGCAGCGGCCCTGCAATAAATGCAACACCACCCGTGCAAAGGGCAGTGATAACACTGTAAACAGACGCAAAGCTTTCATCAATGCCGAATTCAAGGTGCACCACAGGCCACGCAACCCCGAACAGCGAATCGGGCAAGCCGAGTGAAACAAAGGCTATGTAAATAACAATCAATAATCCTGCCATAAAAAAACTCCGTCAAAAAAAATATCCACAGGCATTATACCACAAATTTGCAAAAAAACAAGGACAGCACCAAAAAGAGCCGTCCTTGCTTTGCTTTTACCATCTTCTGTTTTTCACATCCGGGCAGTTGTTCTTTTTGAATGCGGCTCTGAATTCCACGTAGCAACCGCATTTCAGGCACATGCCCGATATGAGATGATCGCATTTTTTGCACTCGTCAAGTCTTTTTTGATAAAGCGCATCGGGCGCTTTTTCTGCTGCAGGGAGCTTGTCAATCCGTTCACGGATGCTTTGGAGTGTATCTTTTTCTGCAGCCTCATGAAGAAGGCATCGTTTGCACTCTGCCATATTATTCAATCACGAACTTCACAACCGAGCAGGGAGGAAGTGTTGCATAGAAGCCGTCGGAAATCTTTCGGAAGTCGGTGAATTCAACGATTTTCACATTGTCCGTGTTGTCAAAATCATTCTTGTCACGGATGTCACCGGTGAGAATTTCGGCACGGATGCTTTTCACCTTTCTGTCGGCAATCTGGCACTTGATTTTTGCTTTTTTCTTTGCGGATGTGTTTACGATTGTGGAGCAGATTTTACCGTTTTCGTCCATGGATGCGGATTCAATCAGCTGCGGCAATCTGAGCTTGCCCTCGTCACCGGGATGCTTTTTGGAATCAACAATGTCGGTTTCGGTTGTGATAAACGAGCCGAGCAGGGTGTTTTCCTGATGCTCCCTGAACATCTTGAACACGTGATAGGTAGGTGTCAGCACCATTTTTTCACCATCGGTCAAGGCCACTGCCTGCAGCACATTCACCGTCTGTGCGATGTTTGCCATTCTGACTCTGTCGCAGTGCTTGTTGAAAATGTTAAGGTTCAGACCCGCAACAATGGCATCACGCATGGTATTCTGCTGATACAGGAAGCCGGGATTTGTGCCGGGCTCAACCTCATACCATGTGCCCCATTCGTCCACGATCAGGTCAACTCTGTGCTGCGGATCGTACTTATTCATGATTTCAATATGACGGGTGATGATTTTATCCATCTTGTAGCTTTGTGCAAGAATCTGATAATACTGCTTTTCGGTAAAATCGGTTGCAGATTTCTTGTTGCCGCTTTCACTGTCCCATATATCGGTATAATAGTGCAGTGAAAGTCCGTCAATTTTATGACGTGCTCTCCACATCACCTTGTCTGTCCAATGATAATCCTCTGCGTTGGGACCGCAGGCAATGCGGTAAATGGTATTATTCTTATCGTAATTTCTTACATAGGTATTGTAGCGAAGAAAAGCCTGTGCGTAATCCTCAGGAAGAAATTGACCGCCACAGCCCCAGTTTTCATTGCCGACACCAAAATATTTGACTCTCCAGGGCTTCTCTCTGCCGTTTTCCTTGCGAAGCTGTGCCATCGGAGAAACGCCGTCAAAGGTCATATATTCAACCCATTCGCTCATTTCCTGCACAGTGCCCGAGCCGAGATTACCGTTGACATAGGCCTCACAGCCAAGCTGCTCGCAAAGCTCAAAGAATTCGTGTGTGCCGAAGGAGTTGTCCTCAACCACACCGCCCCAATGGGTGTTGATCATTTTCTTTCTGCTTTCCTTCGGACCGATTCCGTCTTTCCAATGGTATTCGTCAGCAAAGCAGCCACCCGGCCAACGAAGAACGGGAATGCCCATTTCCTTGAGTGCCTCCACAACGTCCGTTCTCATGCCGTTGACATTGGGAATCGGGGAATCCTCACCGACATAAAGCCCCTCGTAGATGCATCTGCCGAGATGCTCCGAAAAATGCCCGTAAATATCCTTGTTGATTTTGCTGATCTTCTGATTCGGATTTATAAGATACTTTTCCATGATGTTCTCCTTGTTTTTTTCTGAAATCAACTGTTCAAAACCATTATACTAAAAATAAAAACGAATTGCACGATATATTTAAAAATTTTAATTGTCTGCATAATTTGAGCAGTCTGTTTATCCGCACATCCTGCAAGCGGTATGATTTGTTTTGATCAAGTGCTGTATTGCAAGTGGCTGTGTGCTGTGATATAATACATTCAAAATGTGAGGATTTGCATATGGTGAAACAACTGACAACCGAACGGCTCATTCTTCGTCCGTGGTGCGAGGATGATGCAAAATATTTATATCAATACGCAAGTGACCCTGCTGTTGGTCCTGCTGCAGGCTGGCCTGTGCATACAAGCGTTGAAAACAGCCGTCAAATTATAAATAACTATCTCTCCGATCCCGAAACCTATGCCGTGTGTCTGAAAGAGGATAATATCCCGATCGGCAGTGTCGGCCTCAAGACAGGGAACAATCCCGACATGACCGACCGACCCGACGAGTGCGAGCTCGGTTATTGGCTCGGCAAGCCCTTCTGGGGAAAGGGATTGATCCCTGAAGCCGCCAAGGAGCTGCTGCGGCATGCCTTTGAAGATCTCAATATGCGTGCGGTCTGGTGCGGCTATTATGACGGCAACCTGAAATCCCGCCGTGTGCAGGATAAGCTCGGCTTTCAGTACCACCACACCACCGAAGGCCTCGAGGTCACCCTGCTGAACGAAATCCGAACGGGACACACCATGCTCATGACCAGGGAGCATTGGGAAGAAATCACGCAATAACAAAAGGAACAGGATAACACAATGAACAATCTGACCATTCGTTTGGAAAACGAAAAAGATTATAAAGCCGTGGAAAATCTCACTCGTGAGGCTTTCTGGAATGTCTACAAACCGGGTGCGGATGAACATTATTATGTGCACATAATGCGAAATCACCCCGATTTTATTCCCGATCTTGCCTTTGTGCTCGAAAAGGACGGCGAGATCATCGGCAACATTATGTATACCAAAGCATGGCTCGAAGATGAATCCGGCAACCGAAAAGAGATCCTGTCCTTCGGTCCGCTTTGCATTGCCCCTGCCTTTCAAAGACAAAAACTCGGCAAACTGCTTATCGAGCATTCTTTTGCTGTCGCCCGTGAAATGGGCTATGATGTCAACATCAACTTCGGCAATCCCGGCAATTATGTCGGCAGAGGATTCGTCAGTTGCAAAAAGAAAAATGTCAGCTTTGTTGTTGAGGGAAATTACCCGACAGCTTTGCTTGTCTGTGAGCTGAAGCCCGGTGCGCTGGACGGCAAAAGATGGATGTATATTCCGAGCACCGCTGCTGATTGCTGTGAGGACACTGTTGCGGTCGAAGCCTTCGATGCACTTTTCCCTGCAAAGGAAAAGAAATGGATGCCAAGCCAGGAGGAATTCTACATCTACAGCCATTCCTCCGTTGTGAGATAATCCTGCCTGTTATTCCGTCTGCAGTGCAGAAGCTTAATAATACTATAGATACATAAGAAATATGCAATAAACTGTTCGGCACAGTGCAATGAATTCGACTGTGCGTGCATAAGGCAAAATGCTTTTTGCACAGAAGGCGGTCTGAAAAAAACAAACACACCTTCGGTGAGTGTGTTGCTGTTTTGTTCTGTGTCAATCAATAAAGAGGTGCAATATGAAAACAGAAGCAAGCAATTCCGAAATGAAAATATTTTTATTTCAGGGGGACTCCATAACGGATGCGAACCGTGTTGATGATAATCAGGATAATTTCGGCCTTGGCTGCGGCTATGCTTTTCTGCTGGCTGCCGATATCGAAAAAAATCATAAGGGGAAAATCAAATTCATCAATCGCGGTGACAGCGGCGACAGAATTACCGACGTTTATGTTCGCATGAAGGAAGATATCGTTAACCTGAAGCCTGATTATATGTCAATTCTTATCGGTGTCAATGATGTGTCGCACGAGCTGACGATGCAGTGCGGTGTCGGTCCCGAAAAATTCAGAAAAATCTACGAAATGCTCATTGTCGAGCTCCTCGAAGCCCTTCCGCAGCTGCAGATAATCATTCTTGAGCCCTTCGTTTTGAAGGGAACTGCAACGCAAAAGCTGTGGGATTCCTTCAATGCCGAGGTCAGAAGCCGCGCAGCCATTGCAAGGCATCTTGCCGAACAATATAATCTTCGCTTTGTTCCCCTGCAGGACGAATTTGACCGCCTTTCTGCCGACGGCGACGCACGATACTGGAGCGTGGACGGTATCCACCCCACCTCCGCCGGCCATCAGGTCATCAAGGAAGAATTACACAAGGCAATCGCTTCTTTAATATGAGCTGCAAATAATACGCATTGTTCCGTCATTGCCCATTCTTTTCCATGTTTGCCAAGCCGAAATAAACCAATACTCCCTTTAAAGATGTGTGAAAGGGAGTATTTTTTTTGCAATTCGGAAAGGTGGAAATCTGCGGCATCAACACGGCGAGCCTGCCGGTGCTCAAGGAAGCGGATAATATGCAGCTGCTGCAGCGATGCAAGGCAGGGGACAAGCAGGCACGAAACAAAATCGTCGAGGGGAATCTGCGTTTGGTTTTGTCGGTTGTGCAGCGGTTTTCAAACCGCGGTGAAAACCCCGACGATCTGTTTCAGGTCGGCTGCATAGGGCTGATGAAGGCGGTCGATAACTTCGATCTTTCTCAAAATGTCCGATTTTCAACCTACGCCGTGCCGATGATCATCGGAGAGATTCGGCGGTATCTGCGTGATAATAATGCCGTTCGGGTGAGTCGTTCCGTGCGTGACACGGCTTACCGCGCCATGCAGGTGCGTGAGCAGCTGACCAATGCGCATAACAAGGAGCCGACCGTGGAGGAGATTGCTGCGGTGATGCAGGTGCCGAAGCACAGTGTCTCGTTGGCGCTGGAGGCGATCGTGGATCCGATTTCGCTGTATGAGCCGGTGTATTCCGACGGCGG
>JAZOWJ010000266.1:0-5426 GCA_045659125.1 Acutalibacteraceae bacterium | reverse complement strand
TGCTTATCCGCCGGGAACGCCTGTTCTTGTGCCGGGGGAACGCATTACGCAAGAGGTGCTCTCTTACATCGGACTTGCTCTGCGCTGCGGAGCCAAAATCACGGGCAGCAGCGGAAAAATGCCGGCATATATAGATGTCTGTGCCGAATAAATTTTTTCTTGACAAGACCGGCTTATAGTGATATTATATTAAAGAAATTAACGCAGACTTCTGCGAGAAAGAGGAATATTATGGCTCACATCAATACCATCAACACCAGAAATCTTCATGAATCCGCTGTTAAGGGCGGCTGCGGCGAATGCCAGACCTCCTGCCAGTCCGCAAGCAAGACCTCCTGCTCCGTTGCTAACCAGAAGTGCGAACAGTGCAAGAAGAACAACGACTGATTTTTTTTGAAAAGCAGAAACAGACCGCAGTTTTTGTGACTGCGGTTTTTCTGTATTAACGGGAGTTTTTTTACAATGGTTCATCTTTACAAAAACAACGGCTACAATATTGTTATTGATGCCAACAGCGGCTGTGTTCACAGTGTGGATGAGGTCGCTTATGATATGATTGCGCAGTTTGAACAGCTCGACAAGCAGACGCTGCTGCAGACCGTGCTCGAAAAATATGCCAACAACCCTGCCGTGGACGAGGCAGAGCTTGAGGAAATTTACGGCGATATTGTTGCCCTCAAGGAATCCAAGCAGCTTTTCTCCGAGGATGAATTTGCCGATTTTCAGTGGGATTTCAAAAAGCGCAATTCCGTCCTGAAGGCCATCTGCCTGCACGTTGCGCACGATTGCAACCTTGCATGCAAATACTGCTTTGCAGGCAAGGGCGAATACAACGGCGAAAAGGCACTCATGAGCTATGAGGTCGGCAAGCAGGCGCTTGATTTTCTGGTTGCCAATTCGGGCACAAGACACAACCTCGAGGTTGACTTCTTCGGCGGCGAACCGCTGATGAACTTTGAGGTTGTCAAGCAGCTGACCGCCTACGGCAGAAGCCTCGAAGAAAAATACAATAAAAATTTCCGCTTCACCCTGACCACCAACGGCATTCTTGTGGATGATGAGGTCATCGACTTCTGCAACAGGGAAATGTGCAATGTGGTGCTCAGCATTGACGGCAGAAAATGCGTCAACGACCGCATGCGTGTGACCCGCAACGGACAGGGAAGCTATGACCATATTCTTCCCAAATTCCTGAAGTTCGTCGAACAGCGCGGCAATAAGGATTATTATCTTCGCGGCACCTACACAGGCTTCAACAAGGACTTTGCTGCCGATATTCTGCATCTTGCCGACCTCGGCTTCAAGGAATTGTCCATGGAGCCCGTTGTTTGCGACCCTGCAGAGGAATATGCACTGCATGACGAGGACGTGCCTGCCCTTTGCGAGCAGTACCAGAAACTTGCCGATGAAATGCTCAGACGCAAGAGAGAAAAGAACGGCTTTACATTCTATCATTACATGATTGACCTCATGGGAGGTCCGTGCATCGCAAAGCGCATTTCGGGCTGCGGTGTCGGTGTGGAATACATGGCTGTCACCCCGACAGGTGAATTGTATCCCTGCCATCAGTTTGTGTCCGATGAGCGCTTCCTGCTCGGTAATGTACGCGACGGTGTGCTGCATCCCGAGGTGCTCGACGAATTCAAGCACTGCAATGTTTATGCCCACAAGGAATGCAAGGATTGCTTTGCACGACTTTATTGCTCGGGCGGCTGTGCTGCCAATGCATTCCATTCCACAGGCGACATCAAGGGTGTTTACAAGCTCGGCTGTGAGCTGCACAAAAAGCGCATTGAATGTGCCATCATGCTAAAGGTTGCCGAACAGACCGAGGGTCTTGAAGAATAACAAAAAGAAGTGATTGATTTGGAAGAGAAAGCAAGCATCAGAATCAAAGACTGCATCAGCAAAGACCGCCCCCGTCTGTCCTTTGAGATTTTTCCGCCCAAGGAATGGGCAAAGCTCGAGGACACAAAAAAGGTTGCCAAGGCCTTGTCCTGCTATGCGCCGTCGTTTATCAGTGTCACCTACGGTGCAGGCGGCGGTACATCCGATTATACCTTTGCGCTCACACAGCAAATCAGCGAAAAATACAATGTCCCTGCGCTTGCACATCTGACCTGTGTGGGGTCAGACAAGCAAAAGGTTGAGGCCGCACTCGATGAAATGAAGCAGCGCGGCATCTGCAACATTCTCGCTTTGCGCGGTGACATTCCTGCCAACAGCGATTTTGCATTTTCCAAGGATTTTCATCATGCGGATGAGCTGATGCGATTCATCAAGGAAAAGGGCGATTTCTGCATCGGCGGAGCCTGCTATCCCGAGGGACATCCCGAATCCCCGAACACGGAAGCGGATATTGAATCCTTAAAACGCAAAATCGATGCAGGTGCAGATTTTTTGACCACGCAGATGTTTTTTGATAACAACATTTTCTATTCCTTCCGCATGCGTATGCTCGGTAAGGGGATGGATGTTCCTGTTTTGCCGGGTATCATGCCGATTGTGAATGCAAATTCCATCAAGCGCATCTGTGCACTCAACGGCACACCCCTGCCGCCTCGCTTCAAGGCAATTGTGGATCGCTTCGGTGACAATCCGAAGGCCATGAAGCAGGCAGGCATTGCCTATGCTACCGAGCAGATCATTGATCTGTTTGCACACGGTGTCAATCATATTCATCTTTACACCATGAACCGACCCGAGGTTGCAGGTGCCATCATCAACAATCTTTCAGGAATAATAGGTTAATTATGAATTATTCAAATTTGCTCTTTTTTGACGGCGGGTTCGGCTCGCTTTTGCAGAAAAGGGGACTCATGCCGGGTGAAAAGCCCGAATTATGGAATATAACCCATCCGCAGGCCGTTCTTGAAATTCATAAGGAATATCTTAACGCAGGCAGCGACATTATTACCACCAACACCTTCGGCGCAAACAGCCTGAAATATGATGATCCGACCGAGGTTATCAAAGCAGGTGTTGCACTGGCAAGAAAGGCCGTCAGTGAGTGCGGTCATGGTCTTGTTGCTCTTGACCTCGGACCGACGGGGAAATTGCTTGAACCCTTTGGTGAACTGTCCTTTGATGCCTGCTATGATATTTACACACAGCAGGTGAAAGCAGGCTGTGATGCAGCAGACCTCGTTATCATTGAAACCATGTCTGACCTGCAGGAGGCCCGTGCTGCAGTGCTTGCGGTAAAAGAAAATTGCAGTTTGCCTGTGTTTGTCACTTTGTCCTTCGGTGCTGACGGCAGACTTCTCACGGGGGCAACGGTGGAATCCGCTGCCTGTGTGCTCGAAGGCTTGCGTGTGGATGCCATCGGCATGAACTGCGGTCTCGGTCCCGTTGAAATGAAGCCGCTTGCAGAACGCATGGTTGCTTGTGCATCTGTGCCCGTGATTCTCAATCCCAATGCAGGCATGCCCGTGGTGGAAAACGGACAAACGGTTTATAAAATTTCCCCCGAGGACTATAAAAAAGCCGTCGGCGAGCTGCTGACGGACGGTGTTTGCTTTGTTGGCGGCTGCTGCGGTACAACACCCGATTACATCCGTGCCTTGCACACCGCTTTTGCAGGAAGAGCCTGCAAAGTGCCCGAAAAGAAAAAAAGAACGGTCATTGCATCCAATTCGCAGACCGTTGTTATCGATAAAAAGCCTCTTGTCATCGGCGAGCGCATCAACCCCACAGGCAAGTCGAAGCTCAAGGAAGCACTGCGCAACCGTGACACCGATTATGTTGTGAACGAAGCCCTTGCACAGGAAGAGCACGGTGCTGATATTTTAGATGTCAACACAGGCTGTCCCGGTGTGAACGAGACAGATCTGCTGCCTGCTTGTGTCAAGGCTGTTTCACAAGCGGTCACACTGCCCCTGCAGATCGACACCGCCAACTGTCAGGCCATGGAAAAAGCCATGCGTGCTTATTGCGGTAAGGCACTTGTCAATTCCGTCAACGGCAAGCAGGAGTCTATGGATGCGGTTTTTCCGCTTGTACAGAAATACGGCGGCTGTGTGGTGTGTTTGACTTTGGACGAAAACGGCATTCCCGAAACCGTGCAGGGCAGACTTGCCATCGCTGAAAAAATTGTCAATGAGGCCGCAAAATACGGCATCGAAAAGCAAGATTTACTCATTGATACACTCACATTGTCTGTCAGCACCAAGGCTGACAATGCCCTTGTGACCCTTGAAGCCTTGCGCAAGGTGCGTTTTGATATGGGGATTCACACCGTGCTCGGTGTGTCGAATGTGTCCTTCGGTCTGCCCGACAGACCCGGTGTGAATGCGGCATTTTTAACCCTTGCCATGCAAAACGGACTTTCTGCGGCCATCATCAATCCCTTGAGCCGTCCCGAGCGCACGGCGGTGCTTGCCTACAGAGCCTTGAACGGATTTGACGAAAACTGCGCAAATTACATCGCCTTTGCATCCGATGCACCCGCACAGACCGTTGCCGACACCAAAACGGAAACGCTGTTCTATGCCGTGCAAAAAGGACTTGCCGAAAAGGCTGCAGCCCTGACCGCAGAGCTGCTCAAAACAAAACAGCCCCTGGAAATCATCAACGGTGAGCTCATCCCTGCATTGACCGCTGTCGGCGAGGGCTTTGAGAAAAAGACCCTGTTTCTGCCCCAGCTTCTGTCAGCAGCCCAGGCAGCGCAGGCCGCCTTCGGTGTGCTTGATAAGGAGAAAAAAGCAGGGGAGCAGGGCGGTGAAAAAATCGTCTTTGCCACCGTCAAGGGTGATATTCACGACATCGGCAAGAACATTGTCACCATGCTTCTCGGCAACTATGGCTTTTCTGTTGTTGACCTCGGCAAGGATGTGCCGCCGCAGACAATCGTTGACTGCGTGGTTGAAAACAATGCAAAGCTTGTGGGACTGAGTGCGCTTATGACCACCACACTTCCTGCCATGGAAGAAACCGTGCAGCTGCTCAAAGAAACTGCCCCCGAATGCAGTGTCATGGTCGGCGGTGCGGTTGTCACGCAGGATTATGCCGATTCCATCGGTGCCCATTATTACGGAAAAGATGCCCTCGAAGCGGTGCGCATTGCACAGCAATATTTCAATAAATAATAACAAAACGGGTTCTGCTGTCAAAAGCAGAGCCCGTTCATCTTTATCTGTTCAGGAATTCCATGTTTGTGCAATACACAATATCCTCTTTGTTTGCAATCATGGCGCACACCTTTTCGATATGCTCCCAGTTATTGCCCCAAGTATCGTAATCGAATTCATAGGAATGCCCCCACATAAAAAAGAGCAAATCGCCGTCTGTCGGGGTGGCATTGATGAATTTTTCGAGCAATTCAAACACCTTTTCGTCCCCGTGATGGCAGGTCGGATGCCACATCAAAGGGTCCTCGGGCGGATTGAATTTGCCTGTGGAATCAATGGTTCTTGCATAACGGATGC
>JAZOWJ010000265.1:0-3216 GCA_045659125.1 Acutalibacteraceae bacterium | reverse complement strand
AAAAGCATAACATATAAAAATCGTCTTCGACGAATCACCCCCCCCCGTCTCCCAATCTTGGGGGCGAAAAGGTGGTTTTGTTCAATAAGCTTGCGTCATTCAATGAGCCGCAGGCGAATTATATGCAAATTGCACGCGTTGTGAGCAATTTGCATATATAATAAAAAATCCCCACCGATTGGCGGGGATCATTCTGAAGTCAAGCAAGGGCTGAAAAATCAATCAGCCTGCACGGGCATACGAATTGTTTTGTTGACCGTTCTTCCGTTGCGTTTACCGTACCATACTACTTCTTTTGCAAAGGCTTCAAGAGTGTCTGTTTGAGTCGGAATAATTTTTAACAGGATTTTTTCCTGCGCAGGATGCTTGCAGGTTGAAAACAGGTCAGCGCCGAAATAGGTGTCCCATGTATAATTGCAAGCTATGTATTTTTCATTTTGCAGCGGCAATGCAATGATTTCTTTTTGATAATTGAATATATCATCAAATAAATCCGCATCCGTAAAATACTGTGATACATATTCTTTTATTTCGGCATAAAAATCTTCTGCATTGACCGCACACAGCAGAAACAGTCCCTCCTGAAAATCCCAGTACATGTCGCCGAAACGGTAATCGAAGAAGCAAATATCGCCTTCCTTGCGCAGGAATGTATCGATGCTCTTACATACTGTATCAACCGTTTTCTTCACGAAGGTTGATTCATGCTCGATCCATGTGTAAAGATTCATATAAAAGTCATAGTAGGACAAATTTTTTGCCTTTCGCAGGTAGATTGCCAAAAATTTAAGCAGACCGAAGCAATGAAAACTCTGCACACAAACAGAAATACGCAGAGCTGTTCGCCAGTCCTGCATCGGCAAGGTGGAGGTTTCAACAACCAATTGAGAACGCGAACTGTTCAGTGTGTTTTCTGATACTTTGCTGTGGTTCTGACACAGACCGGATCTTATTGTTTTGATTTTGTATGCTTCAACAAAATCCTTTTCATACATTTTTGAATTGGGCAGAAGCTCACAACGGTTGATATTGATGGAATCGTGCTGGCCTGCTTCTATAACCTCAAACATACCTCTGCAGAAGCTGTCCAATGTTTCGCCCGGCAGCCCCAGAATCAGGTCGGTATAGGTATACATGCCGCCGTTGCGATAACGGGTCAGCTCCTTTGCAAAATTTTCATAAGGAATGTTCTGTCTGCCGATTATTTTTAATACATCCGGCGAAAAGCTTTGAATGGCAAGGGATATACCCCTGTTCAGCTTTGCTGTTTCCAGCTTGCTGTTGATGCGGAAGGTCAGATCACTTTTGTTTTTGGTGGCGATCGTTTCAAACTTCTGCGGATAGCCGTATTGCATTTTTAATTGCGTGATATAATCGGCAATTTTTTCATCTCTGTCAAGAATGCCGAAATTGGAATCGGCACAAATGCAGAAACAAATTTTGTTTGCAGCCATCCAGTTCAGGTCGCCGATAACCCTTTCTTCCGGGAATGTGCGGAATTTGTGTTGCACACCGGACCAGCAGCAAAAAACACAGGTTTTGAACGGACAGCCGCGGGTTGTTTCAAGAACGGTATCAAATTGAATGCCCTTGTATGCGGGATCATTGACGATATAATCAAAAAAGCCTGCGGTGTAGGGGCTCGGGAAGTCCTCCAATGAGTCAATTGTAAGATTTGCTGTTCGCAGAAATGTGCCGTTGCTTCTGTATGAAATGTTATGCACATTTTCCAATCCTTTGTTTTCAGCCAACGCATTAAGCAGCTCGTAAAATGTGACTTCGCCTTCTCCGTGAATCAGTATGTCAACAAACGCATGCTCTTCCAGGATTTCTGAATCATTCGGCACCTGCGGACCACCGAACACGATGCAACTGTCGGGCCACTCGGCTTTGATTCTTTTTGCAAGGGCAAGATTGTAGTCAATGTTCCACATATAACAGGAGAAGCCGACAATGAAGGGGGTTTGCATTTTTTTGACAACATCCTCAACCGGGGATTTAAAAAAAATAAAATCCTGCAATGCATATATATCAGTGATATTTTTTTTAGTGAAGGAATAAGCCGCAATGCAGCCGACGGAATAGGGCAGATAAACAGAGTTGTTTAACATAGCACTCGGTTGCACAAGATAAACATTTTTCATGATTTATGATTCTCCTGCCGGTAAAAGCGATTTCTGATTTTGCGATTGAAAAAGCGGTTTTGTATGAATTAACAAATTTATTGTAGTTGTTTAATTCTCAAAAGTCAATATCTGCGCAAGATAATATACATATCAGATAAAATGTGGATAATTTTTTTTATTCCTTCTTTACAATGGCAGCATTGCGTGTTATAATTCAATAAATCATAAAAAGGAGAAATTATTATGCTCAACAAATATAAAGGTATTTTCCCGGCATTTTATGCCTGCTATGACGATGACGGCAATGTTTCCGTTGAACGTACAAAGGAACTGGTTGAATTCCTCATCGAAAAAGGCGTTGCCGGTCTTTATGTCGGCGGCTCGTCCGGCGAATGCATCTATCTTTCCGTGGAGGACAGAAAGAAAACCCTCGAAGCTGTTATGGAGGTTGCTCGTGGCAGAATTGTTATTATTGCCCACGTTGCCTGCAACAACACCAAGGACAGCTGTGAGCTTGCCCGCCATGCACAGAGTGTCGGTGCAGATGCCATTGCAGCCATTCCGCCCATCTATTTCCGCCTGCCCGAAAAGGCAATTGCAAAGTATTGGAATGACATTTCCGCAGCCGCTCCCGACACCGATTTTGTGATTTACAACATTCCGCAGCTTGCAGGTGTTTCCCTGACATTGCCGCTGCTTGACGAAATGATGAAGAATCCCCGCGTGGTGGGCGTCAAGAATTCCTCCATGCCTGTGCAGGATATTCAGATGTTCAAAAGACAGGCTGCCATGGCAGGCAAGGAGCTTGTTGTTTTCAACGGTCCCGACGAGCAGTTTGTCAGTGGCAGACTCATCGGTGCGGATGCAGGTATCGGCGGCACCTATGCCGTTATGCCTGAGGTTTTTGTTGCGATGGACAAGGCACTTGCTGCAGGCGATTTTGACAGAGCCAGACTGCTGCAGAATGCAGCCGACGAGGTGATTTACACCATGTGCTCGGCAAAGGGCAATATGTATGCCGTTGCAAAGGCCGTGCTCAAGAAGCGCACCGGCAAGGACTTCGGCTCGGTCAGAGCACCGCTCTTAGGCC
>JAZOWJ010000264.1:0-3731 GCA_045659125.1 Acutalibacteraceae bacterium | reverse complement strand
CAAGGACGGCAAGGTTGTCAACCAGGCGGTCGGAGCCATGCCCAAGGACAGAATCCTTGCGCTGCTGTAAGGAAAAGCTGCCATGCAATATGCAATCTCATTTTTAGAGGGAATCATCACCTTTGTGTCCCCCTGCCTGTTGCCGATGCTGCCGATTTATATTTCCTATTTTGCAGGCGGCGGTGAGCGCAAAACCAAAACGACACTCAAAAATGCATTCGGCTTTGTGCTCGGCTTCACACTTGTGTTCTGCGCCATGGGTGCACTTGCAGGCACGGTCGGATCCTTCTTAACAAAATATCAGACCGCTGTGAATATCGTGTCGGGGCTGATTGTTATTTTCTTCGGCCTGCACTACCTCGGCGTATTTAAATTCACACTGTTCAAGGGCTCAAAAAAAGCCTTCAACACACAGAATCTCGGCTTTTTCTCTTCCCTTGCATTCGGTGTGGTGTTCTCGGTGGGCTGGACGCCCTGCGTGGGTACCTTCCTCGGCTCGGCACTGATGATGGCTTCGCAGCAGGGACAGGTCAGCACAGGTGTTTTCATGCTGTTGCTGTATTCCCTCGGACTGGGCGTACCATTCATTTTAAGTGCCGTACTCATCGATCGATTCAAATCGACCTTTGACTTTATAAAAAAGCATTACAAGGTCATCAACACCGTCAGCGGTATTCTGCTGATTCTCATCGGCATTCTGCTTGCAACGGGCATGATCGGAAAGCTGATTGCAATTTTCAATTAAGGTGAACGCAATGAAAAACAAAAAATCAACACTCATTCTTGTTCTTTTCACGGTGCTTGTGATTGCAGGTGCGGCAGTGCTTTATAACAATTTTTCCGATAAGGTCGCACAGGATCTGAACACCCCCATAGCAGGTACACAAGCTGCAAACACTGCTTACGATTTCACCGTCTATGATGCCGACGGCAAAGCGCACAAGCTGTCCGATTTCAAGGGCAAACCCGTGGTGGTCAATTTCTGGACCACGTGGTGCGGCTATTGCATTGCAGAAATGCCGCTGTTTGAGAAGATGTACAGCCAATACGGTGAGGATGTTGAATTCATGATGGTCAACCTCATCGGGGACGCATGGGACAGACGCTCCGATTCCGATGCATTCCTTGCAAAGACAAGCTTCACCTTCCCTGTTTATTTTGATGAACAGCTACAAGCTGCCACTGCCTATAACATTCATTCCATCCCCGTGACATTGCTTGTGGATGCGGACGGAAATCTTGTCAGAAAAATCAACGGTATGCAGACCGAAGCCTCCCTCGGGCAATACATGCAGGAATTGCTGCAATAAACACAAATGCAAAAGCAGGACAATGCACAGTTGTCCTGCTTTTTTATGCAATCCTGTTGCATTGGGGATTGATTTAAGGTAATTGCATGTGATATACTTTTTCATATTAAGATAAAAATTAAGGAAGGAGCATTGTTTTATGAAAAACAAAAAAATGAAATTCCCCATTGCAAGTATTCTGTTTGCAATGTACGCCGTTTTTGCCAGTCTGCGTTTACTGCAGCCTTACCTCTCTGAAAGGTACATTTCTTGCCAATGTTTATCAATAGCAGGTTGCATTTTTATTTGCATTGCATTGATTATGATGTTTATGAAAAAAACAGACATTCTGCTGCTACCCGGTATTCTTGTTCTTTTGCCCATCAAAATTAACTATCTTATAACTGCTGTCAAGATAGAATCCACAGTTCACATCATCGCAAACATTCTTGTTATTATTGCCTGCATCATACTGAGTTTTATTGTTTTTACAGAGGTCTTCTCCCTGCCGGAAAAAGTCAGAGCCTTTAATAAAAAAATATTCTTTTTACCGAGTTTAATATTGTTTATTGTGAACGCTTCAGACATTGTCTTGTTCATTCTTTCAAATGAATTGAATATACTATCCTACCTTTCAGAAAACTGGGATAACATTGCCCGCCTGCTGACTGAAGCAATCGCATTTTTTATGCTTGCAAGATGGATCACGCATCATTATGTAAGACCTGGCGGTATTATCATCAAGCTGGCAGATTCGTCAACAACCACGGAGACGACTCCATGATTAACAAAAAGATACAAAAGCGGGCAATCATAGTTCCGTTCCCTGTTTGTCACGCGAAGAAAGTACAGCTTCTCTGTCTGTAACTGTGAAAACAGCACATCGTCATTACGGCGGTGTGCTGTTGGTTTATGCGAACATCATATTTTCAATAAACATCTGCGAAAATGCAAGTCCGCCCATGCTCAGCAGAATAATTCCTGCAATTTCGCGTTTTTCAAAGCGACTTTTCTGAATCACCTGCACAATGCACAGTTGTCCTGATTTTTTTTGTTTTCCTCAACATTTCAGTAAATATTTTTTTTACATTCGTCACAAAACAGGGCTGATTTGTAAGAGGTTTGTAAGAGTTGATATGTATAATACAATAAGATTGTCTGCCGAAAAGAAATTCCCGGCGGATTGATATCTTCAGAATATTAAAAAATAAAAAATAATTCGAGGAGTTCTGCTATGGATAAATTAGTCAGAAAAATTGAAGTCCCCCTTGCAAAAAAAGCGATTGAAAATGCAGGATTGTATATCGTGCAGAAAAAGGACCTTGACCGTCTGGCAGAGGTGGCAGCGGATGCATATAAGGATTACCCATTGCACAATTGGTTCACCAAGGGCAAATATGATGCAATTGCATCAAAGCTGATTATGCAGATTTCTTTGAGAACCATGACAGAGGATGCTGTTATTTATGCTGACAGTGAAGAAATCAACGGCTTTGCGGTTTGGCTTCCGTTCGGCTTTACCGGCAGCAAAACCCTTCCGTTCCTGGCAAACGGCGGCTTGAGCCTGATTCTGCATTCCGGCCCCGGCATCATCGGCAGACTTTTGACCTATGAAACATATGCAATGAATCTGAAAAAAGAATTCACCGATAACTATGACTGGTATTTGTATAATCTTTCCATTCAGAAATCGGCACAGGGCAAGGGCATTGCAACGAAATTGATGCGTCCGATGCTGAATTTCTGTGATGCAGAAAAAATGGTTGCCTATCTGGAAACAAACAAAGAAGCAAATGTCGGTCTGTATCGCCATTACGGCTTTGACCTGATGAGAGAAGAGCTCATTCCCAAAACACCTGTAACACACTACTCCATGGTCAGATATCCCGCTGAATAAAACAGAAAAGGAACGTTATTGAAATGAATATCGGAATTAAAAAAATTACGGAAGAAACCAGAATTGAAATCACAGGCAGACTTGACACCATTACTGCACCTGATCTTGAAAAAACGATTGCATCGGATGTTTCTGATACAACAAACCTTGTTTTTGATGTAAAGGATATGGAATATATTTCCAGTGCAGGTCTTCGTGTGCTTCTTGCAGCGCAGAAAAAAATGAGCAAGCACGGAACCATGAAGGTTGTCAATGTTTCTCCCGAGGTTATGGAAATTTTTGAGGTTACCGGTTTTACAGAAATTCTGACAATTGAATAAGCTTCCCTGCTTATAAACAAGCTCGGCAATCTTGTCAGAAAAATCAGCGGCATGCAGACGCATGAAGCCTGTTACAATATGTGCAGGAATTGCTGCAATAAAAGCAGATACAAAAACAGGACAACACGAAGTTGCCCTGTTTTTTCATTGTCGGCGGATAAATTATGGTTTATCTGCATAGGCGGCTGCTCCTCAATCCCCCTTGCCGCCCCTGCCAGCAGATTC
>JAZOWJ010000263.1:0-5106 GCA_045659125.1 Acutalibacteraceae bacterium | reverse complement strand
AGACCGCTTGGCCTCCGACTTGAATCCCGTTGTTTTTTGTTTTTCTGCCACAGTGCAGGCAAGGCTTGCTGTGAAGCGCCCTTGGAAAATTGCAGAATGATCGGCACACAAAGCAACACACTGCAGCTGATTTCAAAAATGCACCTGATAACAATATTGCTGACAAAAAGCTTATAAAAGAAGCTGCGCATCATCACCGCGCAAAGACCTGCCACGGCAGCAGGGAACAGTGCCGCATGCAGGGGCGCAAACGATATTTTTACCAACCGCACCAATTTCCCTGCACTGCAAGAGAAATTCAGTATTTCTGATGTGAATACTGTCAGAATATAACCGATCAGTCCGAATCGGGGTGTTATTTTCCATGTCATCAACACACTGATTGCGGCATCAATGATATTGACAATCATGCAATAAACCTGTTTGTCAAGCCCCTTCAGCACGGAATCAGCTGTTGTATCGCAATACATAAACGGGACGAGCGGTGCAAATATGCGGATAAACTGCCCTGCTTTTTCATTTTTGTAAACAGCAATTCCGAGGTCATTGCCGAAAACGAACAAAATAACTGCAGTCACAACCGAAAAAGTACTTGCAAGATGCAGGGAAAGGGAAGCCTTGCGGTCAATTGCGTCCTGATTTTGCTTTGTGTTGTCTTTTGTGAATTCGGGAATCAGCAGCCCTGTGAAGGCGGATAAAACAGAGGCAGGGAAGAGAACCACCGGCAATGCCATACCGCGCACAATCCCGTAATCTGCCAAGGCATCCTGCTTTTGCTTGCCGTATGCCTGCAAGCCCTTGGGAATCAATGCGTGCTCAACGGTAACAAGTCCGCTGCGTGCATAGGATGAAAATGCTATCGGCAAGGCAATGCGCAATAAACCGTCACTTTTTGTCGGTTTTACGGCAGTTTTGGACCGAAATTGCTGTGCATCCTTGTAATAGAGAAGCATAGATACCAAAAAAGCCCCGACTTCACCGATACAGCTTCCCTTTGTGACAGCAACAATGCTTGCCTGCATCCCAAACGGCTCTGCTGATTTTAAAAGCACAAGCGTTGCCGTGATTTTTATGAATTGCTCGGCAAAATCAGAAACCGCACTCTTGTAAACCCGACCGACGCAGGTAAAATAGCTGTCTGTCACGGTTGTCAGTGCGATAAACGGAAGTGCAATGCTGAGAAAGCGTATGGATTCCACTGTGCGCACATCTCCCAAAAAATGCGTGCCGAGAAAGGATGAAAAGCTGCTGATCAGCCCCATTGCCGCAAAGCCGAAGAAAGCAGCATATAAAAAGCTTTTCTGCATGGCAGTGAAGAGTGCAAATGTATCTTTTTTTGCCAGCGCAGCAGCGCAAAGCCGCATACATGCCAACAAAATTCCGCTTACGGCTATTGTGATTCCGAAGCCATAAACCGTGTTTACCAATGAAATCAGACCTGTGCCCTCGGCACCGAGATGCTGCGTTATGTAAGCACTGAAGCCGAGTCCTGTCATGCGAAGAAATAAAGACGAACATGCAAGCAGTGTTCCGTTTACAATAAATTCAGTTCTTTTGTTCATATTGTAAGCCCTTTTCTTTTTTTTACATGAATATGAATTTTTGTTACATTTTATTGCTGATTGAACAAAAAATATAAAAGTGTTTGATTATTGCAGGGATAAAATGTGTAAAATACGACTTTTTTGTGTTGACAAAAATAAGGAAATACTGTATAATACAAAAGTAAAAAAATATATTGGAGGAATCCTACTATGAAAAAGACCCTCGCTGTTATCCTGAGTGTTCTTATGCTTGCACTCATGGCTGTTCCCGCAATGGCAGCTGAAACTGCTAAAGTTTGTCCTAACAACTGTGGCGCTCTGCAGTACATGACCGTTATGCCCGATTGTGACGATGCTGGTTATACTGTATGGAAATGCGCTATCTGCTCCTATAGCGAAACAACTGATGAAGTAGCTGCAATCGGCCATAAATTCCCTGCTGAATATGTCCGTGTAGAAGGCGATTGCACACATGACACCTATGACCACAGATATTGCGTAGTCTGCGGCGCAGAAGACAAGGTTGTTGTTTTTGCTCAGGACGGCCATAACTTTGCTACCAAGGAATATGTTGGTGTTTCCTGCACTGTTGCTGAACACTATCTTCTTACCTGTTCTGATTGCGGCGCAACCGAAATCGAAAAGATTCTCGGCGGCCAGCCCTACACCGGCCACAGCCTGAAGCTTGTTTCCGCTCCCGAAACCTGCGCAGATGCTGCTGTTGAAATCCGTGAATGCACCAAGTGCGACTTCGTAAGCGAAAAGGCTGTTGACGCTATCGCTTGCACAGACGCTGATGCTGACGGTATCTGCGATGTCTGCACCAATGCTATGCCTGTAGAAGAAGAACCCCACGGCTTCTATGCAAAGCTCATCAAGTTCATCTCTGATCTTGTTGAAATGTTCAAGAGCTTCATCGATGCTATCAAGGGCGACTCTCTCTTTTAATTAAAGCTTGAAATCATAGCCGGGAATCGAAAGGTTCCCGGCTTTTTTGTTTATATTATTTTTTCTTCTTGCCAAGCGGAAAATAATGTGTTATATTGTAAGATAGAAAAATAACGGAGGTATGTTTATGTTTGCTGTAATCCGCAAAATCATGACCTTGCTTACTTCTTTTATCGTTATCATTGTTTCGCTGTTTTCTGTCGGCGAATTTTCACCGTCCGTGGAAATGCCTGCGCTGAATGCAGGTGAGCTCGGACAGTATGTTGATCCCTTTACCGGCACGGGCGGCACACCGTATATGAGCGGTATGACCTTCCCGGGGGCTGCAACACCCTACGGCGCTGTCAAGCTCAGCCCCGACACAGGTATTGTCGGTGGTAAAAAGCTTGTCAATAACTGGGCAAACGCAGGTTATTCCTATATGCACACGCACATCATCGGCTTCAGCCATACCCGTCTTTCGGGCACGGGAGCCGCAGATATGGCACACTTCCGTGTGACGCCGACCATCGGCAACCGCAATGCAACTGCTTTGGTGTTCTCACATGATAAGGAAATTGCAACGGCAGGCTACTATGCTGTCAATCTGCCTGAAATCGGCACCATGGCAGAGCTGACTGCTACCACGCATGTCGGTGCACATCGCTACACCTTCCGCACAGACAAGGATGCAAGACTGTATCTTGATGTCACTTCCTTTATGCCCAACGGCAGCTCCAACGGCGGTGAAGTATATGTCAACACCGAAACCGGGGAAATCACAGGTAAGGCTACCGTTACCACACAGTTTGCAGGCCGTTACGGCGGTCTGACAGCTTACTTTGTTGCAGTGTTCAACAAGGATATGCAGTCCTTTACCGTTGTCAACGGTTCGGAAGAAACCGAAGGTCTTACGGCAGCTGCAGGTGACGAGCTCGGCATTGATATCAATTTCGGATCCATTAAAAATGATCCGCTTGAAATGAAGCTTGCTATCAGCTTCGTAAGCTGCGAAAACGCAAAGGAAAATCTTGCAGCCGAAGCTGCTGACCTTGACTTTGAGGGTGTTCGTGCCGTTGCAAGAGAAGCTTGGGAAGAAATGCTCGGCAGAATCACAATTGAAGGCACGGATGATGTCAAGGGCAATTTCTATACCTCTCTCTATCACGCAGTTCTTATGCCTACCTCCTATACCGATGTCAACGGTGAATACGCAGGCTTTAAAAATACTGTCGGCACAGCAGACGGCTACACCTATCTGTCCGACATGTCCCTGTGGGATACCTTCCGCAATGTGAATGCACTGCAGACTCTCATCGCACCCGAAGTGCAGGACAGCACTCTTGAATCTCTGCTTGATATGGCTGATGTTTACGGCATCTTTCCGCGTTGGCCTTCGGGCACAGGCGAAACCAACTCCATGTTTGGTTCACCTGCCGATATGGTCTTTACCGAAAGCTACCTCAAGGGCTTCACCGATTACGATGTGCAAGCCGCTTATGAGTATATGAAGACTGCTGCCATGAACGATTATGCAGAAGGCAAGGGCAGAGTAGACAATGACCTTTACATGGAATACGGCTATTGTCCTGCAGATTTGTCCGACAAGCAGTGCGTCAGCCGTACCCTTGAATACTGCTATGCAGACTATTGCATCTCCCTGCTTGCCGAACAGCTCGGCTACACCGAGGATGCCGAATTTTTCCGCAATCGCTCGAAGAACTATGAAAACCTGTGGGATGCTGAAAATCTTTGCTTCCGTGCAAAGAACTCTGACGGTACATGGAATGAGCCCTTTGCAAAGAACTGGATCAGCTTTGTGGATGATATTCTCGGCACAGGCTATTCCTACGGCTATTGCGAGGGTGGTGCAAGACAGTGGCAGTGGGCTGTGCTGTATGACACCGAAGCACTCATTGCTCTTTACGGCGGCGATGATGCTTTCCGTGCAGAGCTCACCGAATTCATGGAAGATGCAAACGAAATGAGAAGTGCTTTGATTCCCAGCGCAGGCTACTGGCACGGTAATGAGCATGACCTGCATGCGGCTTATCTGTTCAATGATGCAGGGGATCCCGCCTCCGCACAGAAATATGTACGTTGGGCAATGGATACCTATTATGAAACTGCTCCTGACGGTATCGACGGCAACGATGACGGCGGCACCTTGAGTGCATGGTATGTTCTGAGTGCAATCGGCATTTATCCTGTTGCAGGTACAGATGAATACTGGATCGGCTCTCCCTGTGTTGAGGATGCAGTGCTTGATCTCGGCAACGGTAAAACCCTGCATATCAAGGCTTTCTATCAGAGTGAGGACAATGTTTATATTCAGAGTGTAACTCTCAACGGCGAAAAGCTTACAAGCCCCCGCATCACACACGAAATGCTCGTCAACGGCGGTGACCTCTGCTTCGTCATGGGCAACAGCCCTGCTGAAAACGGCGGCTTCTGATTCATGCAAATATAAACAGGTCTGCATAAGCAGGCCTGTTTTTTGTGATTGTTTAAATGATGCTTGACATTATTATATTATTTTTGTATAATTAAACCAAATATCCGAAAGGGTGATTTTTATGAAAAATATGAAAAAAGTAATCAGCATCCTGCTTGCATTCGTATTGCTTCTGAGCTG
>JAZOWJ010000262.1:0-8970 GCA_045659125.1 Acutalibacteraceae bacterium | reverse complement strand
CTACAATTGCCCCCGGTGCATGGATGCAGCATACAGACGATATATTGCCCCGTATTAAGGCAGCAGGCACCGTTATTCGCACGGATGAATCGCTTTGTGAAATTTACAAGGATAAGATTGTTACAAAGAACACTAAAACCGGTCAACGAACAGAAACGCCTGTAGATGCAGTTGTGCTTGCTCTTGGCTCAAAACCGCGCACTGCTCTTTGGGAGGCACTGGAAAAAACAAACTGGCGCGCCTACAAAATCGGAGATGCCGACAAGCTCGGCAACCTTGCAAATGCCACAAAATCGGCCTACAATGCCGCAATTGCATTGAAGTAACCCCCTTTTTCTTCCCCAACATAAACAAACGCTGTGAATAGGTTATAAGCCTCATTCACAGCGTTCTTTTTTATAGACGAACCCCGCCTGCGGATAACCGCAAGCGGGGTTGTTTTGGTTAGTTAAAGAAGCCCTTGAACCAGTTGATGATCTTTTCGAAGAGAGCAGCCAGCGACTGGAAGAACTTGATGAATCCGTTGGGAACAATACCTTCGGAATCAACAATGTCATCGAAGTTCTTATCCAGGA
The DNA here is from genome assembly GCA_045659125.1 of Acutalibacteraceae bacterium. Lineage (GTDB taxonomy): Bacteria > Bacillota > Clostridia > Oscillospirales > Acutalibacteraceae > RUG806. The sequence continues at coordinate 8,395 of JAZOWJ010000262.1, read as the reverse complement.
AATCACCGAAGCTACCTGCAATGTCATTCAGGAACGGAACATCACTGTTTTCGAACAGATCCTGCATGAAGCCATAGTTATCGTTGGCTTCATCAAGAGGTCCATCGACACCTTCGACAAGACCTTCAGCACCGATAAAGATATAATAGATCGTGTAAAGAATCTTATCCATGCCGTCTGCTGTTTTTGCCATATCGACAAAGTTATCAAGGAGAGCACATACAAACTTGTATCCGTCCTCATTCAGAGAATCCTTAAGCATGAGCTTGATGGATCTTGCATTTTCTTCAACAGCAACAAAGTTCATTGCGAAGCGAAGAATGACGGAGGTCATATCTGCTCTGTCTTCAGCAGAAGCATACTGCATGGTGTATGCGGTTTTGCCGTTCTTGGAGGTGAATTCAACAACCTCACCAACAGTCAGTTCAACAATCGCATCCATAGCCATATCCTTGAAGGTAAGGCCGGTGCTTTCTTCAAGATCAGCAAGAAGCTGTTCAATCATTGTGTTGATGTTGAGTTCTGTCGGATTGAAGCCGATGAGTTCGTAAACATCAAGTTCACCGATTGCAGGTTCAAGATTTTCAAGAACTGCAAAGATTGCATTTGCGGTGTTCTTGATAACCGTGTCAAGACCGTTAGAGTTCAGGAAGTAAATGACCGCGGGAAGAACTTCGAAGATTACATTGACAGGATCCGCAAGAATAGCATCAACCTTATCAAGAATCGGATCGATGATCAGACGAAGCATGTTTTCAGGATTGCCGTCTGCAGCAAGCTTGAATTCATCCGGAGTGCGGATATTTTCACAAGCAAGAGCTTCCATCAGCGGAATAATACCAAATGCATAACCTTCAGCACCTTCCACAACGATCATATCACGACCGGAGCCGTCTGCACTGTGGAACAGAGCGATCAGATCTTCACCGGTAAGAAGCCATGCAAGAATCGGATATGTGGGCTTGAGAACTCTGATGAGCTCGCTGACAAACTGTTCTCTGTTGCCATCTTCAATATCAGATACTCTGTAATCATTCCAATAGGTAAGATCGATACCGAGTGCTCTGTTGAGAACTTCGGAAATCATAGTGAAGAGGTCTTCGCCGAGAGCATCCTTCAGACTTGCAATCAGTTCGGGGATTGCGGTTACAATTGCATCAAGGTTTGCCTTGGTGTAAATGGTATCACCGATAACAGCATCAAGCACTTCTTCAAGGCTTGCATAAGTTTCTTCGCCTTCAGCGATTTCAATACCAAGAAGCTCGATAGCTGTATCAACAAAGCCGGGAAGATTTTCTTCCAGGTAGCGACCCATTTCAGGCTTGAAGTATTTACCGTAAGGTGTACCCTGCAGGCTGCCGACAAGCATGGGAGAAAGAACCTCGCCTGTGCCTGCATAATTGGTGAAGAGCCAATCAAATTCCTGAACATCAACAGCAACAGCATTGCCGGAGAGGTAAGTAAGAATTACCTGATAGATATCTTCGCCCATCCAATCAACGAGCTGATCCTTATTTCTTGCATCAACGAAAGCATCGCCGACGAAGGAAATAACAACAGTGATCATATCGCGTCTGGATTCTTCTTCGGTATAAACCATCTTGTATGCGGTTTTACCGTTTGCAGAGGTATAAGCTTCAGCCTTGCCCATGTAAAGGGTTGCAAGGAATTCCTGCGTAAAGTCGGGGAAATACAGAGGTACAAGATCCTCAACAATATCAAATACTGCGTACCAGTCAAGGTTTGTGATGTCAATACCTTCAATCAAGGTTGCGAAATCAACATTGACGCCAAATGCCTTGAGCTCATTAAGAATGAAGTTTACGGGAGCAAGCAGATTATTGACAACAGCCTTGACACCGCCTGCATTGATAAAGTAAACAACATTGGGAAGCAGATCGAGCATGGTGCCGATTGTGCCTTTTTCTCCGGGATTCTGGAGATCGCCGCAGATTGCATAAAGGATATCGGTAACTGCTGTAAAGATATCTCTGACAACATTTTCCATATCAATGTTGCCATCAGCATCTGTGTATGCACTTGCGGGCTTCATGGTTGCACCGAGTGCTTCAAGAAGCGGAACAAATGCTTCATCGTAGCCTGCACCACCTGTGATGGTGATGTGGTCTGCACCTGCGTAGTCGGTCAGGAATTCGAAATCCTTTTCGAACAGAAGCCATGCAAGAAGTCTGTAAGCAGGCTGAAGTGCTTCAACAAAGCCTTCGACAAATGCAGCTCTCTTTGCTTCGTTGGTTGCAGCGGAATTGATACCCCAATTCTTGGTAACAGTTACATTGCCCTGTTCATCAACTGTGCAATAGTCATTGAACCATGCTGCAAGACCCTGTGCATCAAGCAGAACGCCTGCCTTGACAATGATATCTTCATAAGAGATCAATGCGCCGACAACAGCTTCAATCAAGGAATTGAGAATGCTGTCGCTGTACAGGCCGTTGGTGATAGCATTGTCAAGCATCTTGCCAAGGCTGGTGTCTTCACTCTTTGCAACGTTAATGATTTCCTGAACAAGCGTATCAAGCACATCGTTCAGATAATCTGCAGTTGCTTTGTTCCAGTTGTTCTGATACTGGGTATAGATGGTGTATGCAGAGCCGGTTCTTTCGGGGAATTCACCGTTTGCATTGACAAGCTGTGCAAGGTCACCGTCATACATGTATGCCCAGTTGATATCTGCATAGTCGAATTCTTCGGTTGCACCGGTAAGCAGGTTCAGAACTGCCTGATACTGTTCTGCACCGAGAAGATCGGAGAAGAGAGTGCCGTTGAGCTTGAATGCATCAAGAGCGAATGCAAGAATCACTGTAAGGACATCATATTCACGACCGGTGATGTCTACACCGTAAGCAGTGTTGCCGTTTACGGAAGTATAAGAATCTGCAACACCAAGGCCGTAGATGGTCTTCACGGTTGCAATCATTTCGGCATTGGTGATGAATCCTGCTTCAGATGCAAGAAGTGCAAAGACTGCATCCGTGCCGAGGTTGCCGAGATCAAAGTTGATAAGAGTTGCAAGGAGGGACTGCAGATTATCTGCACCGACTACATCACTGAGTTCTGCAAGCACTGCATTGACAGGAGCAAGCAGGTTGGAAACTGCTGTGGTCAGGCCGTCTGCATTGATGAAGTACAGCAGATTGGGAATCAGTGCAAATACTTCTTCAATCGGATTTGCACCAATGGTATCAACCAAAGCAAGTACAGCATCGAGAATCGATGCAACAGCAGCACCTACATCATAGGTATCGGTTGCAGCATCATAGAAGCTTTCTGCAGGCTGCATTGTGCAACCGAGTGCTTCAAAGATGGGAGCAAGACCCTGTTCATAACCTTCGCCGCCTTCGAGAGTGAGGATAGCTTCTCCGTCGGAACCATTGAAGAAGGTATAAACATCACCAAAGAACAGCCAGGAGAGAAGCTTGCCCGCGGGAGCAAGAACTTCCTTGATTCCGGCAACAAATGCTGCTTTCTTATCTGTTGCAGCATCAACGCCCCAGTTCTTGGTGCATACATATTTGCCATCTGCATCCTGTTCGCACATTGTGAACCATGCATCGATATCAGCAGAAAGAACTGCGCCTACAAGTTCAAGAAGAGATGCATCAAAGCTTGTGATTGCGTTGACAAGAAGTTCAACGATTGCTGTCAGATTAGCATCGGTATAAAGGTTGTCAGAGATCACACCATTCAGAAGCTGAGCAATGGTGTTGCCGTCTGCAAGACCTTCCATAACAATTGCAAGAATTTCATCAAGAGAATCATAGATTGCTTCGGCAGTGGGTTCATCCCATTCGTTAGCATAAGCAAGATAAGTGAATTCAACTGCCGGGAAGCCTTCGGCTGCAAGCTTATCAAGATCGCCATCGTACATGTATGCCCAATCAGCTTCCGTATAGGTTACGGTATAGCCTTCAAGCAGAGAGAGGATGGAATCAATGATAGATGCGGCTTCGTCGCCGAGAAGAGCGGTAAACATATCTGCGTTGAGCTTAAAGAGTTCGAGAGCAAAGGAAACAACCAGAGTAAGTACATCGCCTTCGAAACCTGCAAGGTCAAGCGTGTAACCGGTAAGGGATTCTGCATAAGTGTATGCGGAAAGTTCGCCGACATACAGGTCGCAGAGGATAGCACCGAGGTCATAGCCTTCGCCGGCAAGCTTGATGATAATGGAATTACCATTTGCATCCTTGATAATACCGGATGTAAGAAGATCGAGAACAGCTTCAGTGGTGATGTTGGTGATATCAATGGGAAGAGAATCACCAAGCAGAGCATTGATGCTGATTTCCTGACCGTCACCAAGCAGCGGGCCTACCTTTTCAAGCAGGGCGTTGATGGGATTAAGCAGGTTGTTAACAGCAGTCTTGACACCATCTGCATTCAGGAAGTAGATGAGATTCGGAATAAGCTGCACAACTGCCTTAACAGTGTTATCAGCAGAGGTAAGAGAATCAACAAGATCAAACAGACCGTTGAGAAGTGCTTCAACTGCATCAATTGCGGTTGCATAGGTTGATGCGGGAGCAAGGTCAATGCCGAGTGCCTTGAAGAGCGGTACAATTGCACGATCAAAGCCTTCGCCGCCGGCAATGGAAATCACATCATTATATGTGTAATTGTCATTTGCATCCTTTTCGGAGCCGATAAAGAAGTCAAAGCTGTTACCAAGAAGTGCCCATTCAAGAAGAGCATTTGCAGGAGTAAGAACTTCAACAAGAGCAGCAATGAAGGCGGGTCTCTTATCGGTTGCTTCGTCAATACCCCAATCCTTGGTGCAAACAAGCTTGGCTTCGCCGGTTTCTGCATCAGTGCCTTCTTCGCACATTGCAAACCAGGCTGCGATGTCGGTATCGATCAGAACATCAACAAGATCAAACAGAGAAGCATTGATACCTGCAAACAGATTTACAACAGCTTCCACAATCATGTTGAGGTTCGCATCAGAGTAAACATTGTCCTCAAGCATGCTATTGACGAGATTTGCGACGTTGCCGTCGAAATCAGCAGCAATCAGCGAAATGAGATCACCAAGGCTGTTATAAAGAGCATCAGCAGCTTCGGGAGTCCAATCGGTTGTGTATGCAAGATAGGAGAAGGTATCTCTCGGAGCGGGAACATTATTGAAGTCACCGTCTATGGAAAGCATGTAGCCCCAGTTGGGTTCGGTGTAGGTTACTTCAATACCTTCAAGAATCGATACGATTGTGGGATAAATCGTAGCGATGGTATCGTTTTCCATCATTTCACCAAGGAATGCGAAGAGGACTTCCCCGTTGGTCTTGGAAACATCCTGAGCAGGCTGCGAAAGGGTTTCAAGCAGACCGGTGATGATGATGGTAAGAGCATCAGCAGCGGTAACGGTGGTCATCTTGTATGCATGGCCAGCGGCTGTGGTTACATCGACAACACCGGAGCAAAGACCGGTTACACCGTATTCAACAAGATTGCTTGCATAGAGGTTTGTACCTGCAATCTGGTCAACAACCTTGAGGATATCGGAAACTCTGAGGTTATTGATGTCGATATTGATCTGTGCATATTCAGGATCCTCAGGAGTGGTATAGGAGCCGGAAAGGACATACTGAAGAATGGTATCAACATTGAGAGATCTGTAGGAAACAAATTCGGAAAGGATGATGGACAGAAGCTGATTGAGGTTGATATCAAACAGAGGTCTGATGGTATCAACAAGAACAAGAACCGGCATAAGCAGATTCTGCAGCAGGACAGACAGACCGTTGCTTTCTACATAGTAGAAGATGTCGGGAATCAGCTCAAGAAGCTGAGAAGCAAAGTCTTCAGCATTGGTAAGAGCATAGAACCAATCAAGCAGTGCAAAAAGAGTATTTGCGAAGCTGCCCATCGGATCAGCATTGAACTGAGCCTGTGAGGGAACGCCTTCCACACCGATTGCATCCATAAGCATACCAAGTGTGCTTTCAAAGGTTTCATAACCGATGAGTGTGATAACACCTGTAAATGCGGAAATGTCAGCACCTGTGAAGAGGAATTCAATGAGAATCTGTGCTTCACCGAGAAGTCTGGTAAGAATGTTGATGAAGGTGTAGCCGTCACCATCAACAAGAGGCATTCTGTTGAAGGTCCAGGAGATTGTACCATCTTCATTTGCAACACCTTCAATACCGAAGTTGTTGACATAAGCCTTATCGCCGGGCTTGTAGATGGTGAAATCGGTCATATCAATTTCAGCCCAGGTGTCTGCAGGAAGCAGATATGCAAATGCATTGAACCAGGAGTCAAGATTGATACCGATCTGATTGGTCAGAACGTTTTCGATGGTTGCATCCAGCTGAACACCGAGAGGTGCCAATGCGGAAACAAGAGTCGTGATATTGTCATTGGTGAAGAGAGCATTGATTTTGCCCTGCAGGAAAGCACCGAGATTTTCAGCGCCTTCAAGGTCAAGCTCAACCATTTCAAGAATGGTGTTGAGAAGTGAATCAAAGTTGTCAACAAGGTAATTAGCCTTATCTTCGGTCCAGTCGTTGGAATAATCAAGGTAGATCAAGTCAACGGGCTCAAGACCGTCGATTTCGTTGTAATTCCACTGGCTTTCAACCCAGGACATTTCCTTGAGGTCATAAGTTACAGGATTGAGGACTTCCATGATGGCGGCAAGTGCGCCTCTGGGATTGCCTGCAAAAACAGAAATTATCTTGTTGATCAACGGAGTGACAACAGAACCGATGCCGCCTTCCTCGCCGGAGCCGACAGAGCCGAGGAGACCCATGATCATATCCATGAATGCGGGATTCTGCAGTGCATTTACAAGGTAGTCAAGCAACCAATAAAGAAGGTCGCCCTTATTGGCCTCAAGCGGAGACTTATCACCGGCAGCACCGACCCAATCGGAACAGAAGATGATATCCTGCTGTCTGATGGGAGGCAGAGAGGAAAGAACGGAAAGATCGAGTGCGGGTTCTTCGCCTTCTTCACCGCCGAGAAGACCGCCGAGCATCGGAACAAGGCCCTGGATAACGTCGTTGAAGTTGGTAAGTTCAAAGCCGAGAAGTCCGTACAGACCGCCCTGGTCATTGATAAGATCTGCGACAACGAGCGGTGCGTCAAACGAGATAACACCAGCAAGCTGACCGTCAAGAGTATCCAACAAACCACCAACAAGCCAAGAGTCTGTAGACAAAACTTCAACTTCGTGGATCGTCAGCTTCAGGGAAATACTCAGAGAGTCTAACAGCTCCTGCACTGAATCCATGGAGAGATAATATACAAGATTGGGAAGGATATCAAGAATGCTGGACAGAGGAGCACTGAGGAGTTCATCAATGCGATTGAGGAGAGTGCCGAATACAGCCTGGGCAACATCGTCACCGGAGCAATCAGGGCTGAGGTTCGGAATCTCTTTGACACCAAGGACCTCAAACAGAGGAACAAGATGATTACCATATACATTAAGAGCAGGGATATCGAGCTTCAGGCCGCCCTGAATGTATACATTGTCAGCACTGACAACCAGAGAAATCTTTTTGGAGAATGCAGTCGCTGCATTGGAAACACCTTCAGAGAAAGCCTTTGTGGAAAGCAAGGTCTGCAGCAACGGCAGAATAGCATCAAGAACACAAGCAAGGGTATCAATGAAAGAATCTCGATCGTAAACACCCCATGCGAATTCGAGCACCTTGGTTTCGTCCACATCAAGGGTGTCCGGGTTGTCTTTCGCAACCAGATTGGACCAATCTCTGCCTGCGGCAGTCAAGGCCTTATAGATTTCGGAATCCGCACCATAGAAGGAGGGGTTGGAAATAGCAAGGGACTGTGCAAGGGTATACGGGTAAATATAAATACCAAGCTCTTTGAAAACAGTCGGGAAATCTTTCTGATGATAAGAGCTGTTTACATAGTTAGTATCAAGATATACACCCAGAGAACCGGACAGGCCGCTGACTGCGTCTTTTGCAACAACACCGAGGTCAAGCCACGGAACACCATTTGCGTCCACACTTGCACCCTCAAGATCACCGATAGCACCAACCAGTTCATTGGCAATCATATCACAGAACATCGGGAAGATAGCGCCGACAAGGGTGTTGACCATCTCATCATTGAAGAGCATTTCCTCAAGTGTTACATTGAGGTAATCCTTCAGGGTCATGTACTTTTCTTCTTCTTCATTGTAGAAGCCGAGAAGAGTACCGAAGTCTTCAGAGGTAATGAAGCCGTCAAGCTTTGCAATGGCATCAACCATTGTCTGCTCGGTGACATAGTAGTTATCCTCTGCACCGTCTCTTGCAAGGTCATTGGGATAACCAAGCTGATTGACAATTGCATCACCGTTTTCATCGGTTTCGCCGGTTGCTACCTGCTGATCGCCCGCATAACGGATTGCATAAAGATCCGT
>JAZOWJ010000261.1:0-13316 GCA_045659125.1 Acutalibacteraceae bacterium | reverse complement strand
GACCGCTTGGCCTCCGACTTCTTGTCGGCGAGAATCCAATGCAGCGGTGATAAAGGCAGATTGGCACTGAAACTGATGTCTGTTATATTGCAATTAGTAAGTGCTGCTCTGGCCTGTTTGACATTTTTGAACAAGCCAAGTAACCACAACGGCAATTCAAACGGTGTCACATTGCTTTTGTCCGGAACAGGGGAGTTGTAATGGGCGCTGTCCGGGAAATTCAATCCCGCAATACTTAAGCCTGCTTCATTCGTCGCTTCAAAATACAGCGGAAAACCATTAACCGGCAAAGCCATGCCGATCATTGCATATTGCGTGTGAAATTCAGGAAGACACCTCATGTTTATTTCGAAGCCTTTGGGGGTTATCACAACTTTTTGTCCGTAGGACTTTTCAACATCCAGATTTCTCCCGAAATAATGGTCTTTTGCAATGAAGCTGACAGCTGTGCACATTTGCAACACTTCCTTTCATGTTCTGATAGTATTGCAATGATTCAGAGTAATTATGAATTCATTTGTGATTTTTGCAAAAAATAACGGCGACTTTACAGCCGCCGACATTTTAATAATACCACAAATAAAAGTCAAAAGTCAATAGGGTGTCGAAAACTTATGTGCATAATAACTATAATTCTCTGATGTGAATAAAAATCCTATGTGAATCTTGTATAGTATTCCATCTTGCAAAGTGTGAATTCCCATGCTATAGTATAGACATAAAGAGGTGATACCGATGTACAATTAAACAGGAGAAACTTAAAAGCGAATCCAACATCAAGAGGTTGAAAATTGATTAAACAAAGAACAGGTTGTTTTCTGAAAAGTTTTCACCAATCGAGGAATGAATTGAAAAAAGCGTACTGAAGTAAAGTAGGTGCGGTATAAATAGTCGGATACGCTTTCAGGAATCTCACAAACGATCTTTAAGCAGAAGATCAGACGATACCGAAGAAAGAGAGGTTAAACTGATGTTAGATACCAAATTTGAACAGAAATGACCCTTGGCAGTTGTGTGAAGAAACACTGTCAAGGGTCATTTCTCTTGTTATTGAAACCGGAAAGCTCCTTGGTTGGGGCTATTTTTTTGTCTATTTTTGGCATGTTATTTTACACTTCAGAAATATTTGTATATACTTTATCAGTATTGTAGTTTGTCACTTGATTTTTGCAGAAATTTATGTTAACATTGTACAAAATGAACCGGGAGTTGATTCTATGAAAAAAAACAATGCGGCGGTAAATATTCCGCCCGAGAACGCACTTTCGCCTGAACATGGCAAACACATCAACAAATTTGAATATTTTTGTCTGATGCTTGCCCGTGTCGGCGGTATGTTCGGCACAACCCTTACGGGTACTCTTGCAACTGCATTCCTGCATGAGCTGTATTACGGTCCCGCAGGTGTCAATGCTGACGAAATTGCCAAGATTCTTGCAGTGCAGACCACCCTTACCACTGTGCTCGGTGTTTTGTTTGGTTTTATTTCTGCAATTGTTGTTCAGAAATGGAAAACCAAATGGGGCCGCTACAGACAGTGGTATATCATCTGCCTGCTGCCCATTTTCCTTTTGACTGTTTTCTATTTCTATGTTCCGCAGGGATGGACCGTAAAGCAATTGACAATGTTCCGTTACGGCATTGCATGCTGCCAGACCATTTTCAATGCATTCAATAACCTCGGTCAGAATGTTGCTCAGGTTATATCTCCCAATCCAAAAGAAAAGAAGACTGTTGCAACAATCTGGCAGTTGTCCTATTATCTCGGCTACGGCGGAGCCTATCTTTTCACCTTCATTTACGGTGAATTCAATTCCGATAAGAATCAGATGTATATGACTCTTGGTACCATTGCAGCAGTTGTTACGTTGTTTGGTAATCTCATGTGCGGTCTGTTCTGCAGAGAACGCATTGAGCTTCCCAGAAAAGAAAAGGTCAAAATCTCCAAGACTCTTTTCTCGTTGTTTAAGCTCAGAAATTATCGTGCTTACCAGCTTATGGCATGGGTCAATAACTTTGCCATGCTCGGAAAAATGTCCACCTACCTTGCTGCTATCACGGTCGGTTCTTCCAAGAACCTGCTTTTGACACTGCCTACTGCAATCGGCACAGTGGTCGGTAACCTTATCACCACCAAGCTTTCCAAAAAATATGAGCCCACCAAGCTTCTCAAGTTCTGTGGTCCGTATTCCATGATTTCCGCAGGTGTGCTGTTTGCAATCTGTGCAATTGAAGCAAAATTCGGTATTTATTTCTTTGAAGGCTGGAACAGTATTTTCTTTTATGCATTCTACTTCCTGTTTGGCGTAGGAATCGGTGTTCAGGAGCTTTCCAATTCTCACTTTAATGTTGAATACTACGACTACCTTGAATGGGAAACCGGTGAAAGAATTGAGGCTATTCAGGGCATTATCCCCGGTTGGATCAACACCGTTATCAACTATCTGCGTGAGCTTGCAGTGCCGTTCATGATTGCCGCAATCGGTTATATGTCTTCCTCCGAAGGCGACCTTGTTGCAACTATGCAGGCACAGCCTACATACATGAAGACCTGCCTGTGGCTGCTTGCATTCCTGGTGTTTGGCTATGCATTGAGCAATCTGCTGAAAGCTCTCATCCTTAAGACTATGTACGATGTTGAGGGTGAAAGAAAAGAACAGATGTATCGTGACCTTGAAGTTATGCGTGCCGAACGTCATAGAGAAAATGAAGCCATTGATGCAAATAAAGCATAAGTTAATGTGATAAAAAAACAACCGGCATACAGCCGGTTGTTTTTTTGTGATGCAATTATGAAATTTCTATAATCGTTTGATGATTATTTTTGCAAGTTAATTTTCTGAACGGTATATAAGCTGCTGCAATCAGTGCGGAAGTGATCAGCATAACGGGAACTGTGATATCTGTTGAAATGTTAAGAATGTACACGTCGTCAAAGAAGAAATATATAATAAAACATATACACAGATAAACAGGTAAGGCGATTCTTGAAAAATCAACAGGGGAGATATTGAATGCATTGGAATTTTGCTGAATCATATTTTTGTGCATGAGTTTTAATGCAAATACACCAAAAGCGACGGAAAGAATTACTGTAAGAATTGTACCAAGCGGTTCGTCATCTGCAAGCAACTGTGTATGCACAAGCAGACGTGCAAATCTGATACCGATTGCTCTTGCAGGAGCAACACCCATAACAAATACAGTCAGAATGAAGTTGAAAACGAAGTTGATTTTTTTATTGTTGACAAAGGGATTAAGATCGCATTTGTCTTTTTCTGTATGTTTTTCTGCAGTGATTGCAAGAAACAGCATAATAAAAAGGCCAATAAAAAAGCCGGTGGCAAATTCCCATACACCCCAAGTCGCAAATTTTCTGAATGTGGCAGATAATTCGATATCCTTGAAGAAACCGTTGTTGAAATAACTTGAAACAAGCGGTGTGAGCACAGTTGTTGATATGCCTGTAAGCAGATTCATCAGCAATGAGCCGAAGCAGGTGTATTTATCTTTGCGGAAAATCAACGCGTATGCACTTAAAACAAAAACAGCAAGTGCATCTGAAATATGCTCAATGCTCATATAATAGTTTTCAAAAAACGGAACGGTCTGAGCCCAACTTCTGTTCATGAAATGACTCATATATGCATACATGGGGCTGGAATAATCATGTCCGTATGCTTCAAGACCGAGTGCGGCATAGGCAACCTGCTCCGGATTGATAGCCTGCATGATAAAATGAGATACGCTTGCCTTGAAAAGTAAGGAGGCTATGTTGAAAACTGCAATTGCGATAATGTAATGCTTGATTTTGTATTCTTTGCCTGAAAACAGGGAAGCTACAAAGAATGCAAACAGCGGAATCAGAGTAAATGCCATAGTGAAAATGATTGCAGCACCGCTGTAGGGATCAACAGATGCATAAACATCTCCATTCGGTCCGAGCATAACAGGGACAGACCCGGGCAGCAATTCTCCCTCGTACGGCAGGTCACTCCAAACAATGCCTGCAAGTCCCTGAATGACAGTTCCATAACCGGTGACACTCAAGCCAAGCATAAGCCCACCCAGCGGTATCATTTCGAATTTCATGCCCTTGCGGTTGCCGTAAATGTGATAAATAAGCAGCATGATTGCAAGGCCTACTGCATAAAGTCCCCATGATGAGCCAAATCCGCCGTCACCGCGACATCTCCACATGAAACCGCCAATGACCGCACCAAGAATAACGGATAGTATTTTTGAGCCGACAGAAGCGTTATTTTTCATAAACATCACCTACATTTAAATTATTATGGTATTATAAAAATGTTATATGCCGATGCTGGTTCTGATTTCAAGAGCTGTTACTTTGTCAACGGTGACATCGTTTTTAACTGCTATTGCTGCTGCTGTGCCTGCTGCTTCGCCGATCCCGACGCAAATCGGCATGACTCTGAAATTAGAATGCGCCATGTGTGAGCCGGAAATATTGCGTCCGCAAAGAAGAAGATTTTTCTTCACCTCAGGCAGCAGACAGCGGTAGGGGATGGTGTACCCCTTGTTTTGCTTGAAATGCTTTTGTATCCCTGTTTTGTCAAGCCCCGGACCGGAAATATTATGCACATCAAAATTGAAGCATGCATCCTTTACAACATAATCTTCAAACACCCGAGCCTGCAGAATGTCATTTTCGTTCAAGGTGTATTTACCTTTGAAGTGCCTTGTTTCTCGGATGCCCATCAAAGATGCCGAACTGATGATATAACAATTTTCATATCCGGGAACATATCTGCGAAGATACTTCAGAATAGCATCCATTTGTCTTCTGCAGGTCAGTGTTGCTTTTGTCAGGTCATCTGCATTGGTGCCGTCTGTATCAATGGCATTTGTCATATTGCAGGTTACAACACCGGGCAGGGTGGATTCATAAGTGAGAATATGTCCGGCAGGATAGGGAATATGCTCCTTTGCAAGGGCCTGCAATTCTCCGTCAGGTGTATCATAAGTAGATTCAAATGCCCCTAAAAACACGGCACGGTCATAGTCAACACCACCGATTTTGAACATCAGCGTTGCAGGCTGCATTTTATTGTCACTTTCTCGACCGAGTATGAATTCTGCACCAGCTTTTGCTGCTATGTCACCGTCACCCGTAGCATCGATTGTTACTTTTGCAAAAATATCCGTGAATCCCGATTTGTTTACAACCGTAGCGCCGAGTATTTTATCACCATCACATATTGCATCTGTCGCAAACGTGTAAAGCAAAATACGGCAACCTGCTTCAAAAAGCATTTCAAGGTAAAGGGTTTTTAATTTTTCGGGATCAATATACTGCACGATTTTATTCTTGAAGCTGCCTTCGTTCATCTCTGCAGATCTTTTTAATATATCGTAATACAGCGGACTGTTGCAGCTGCCTGTCCAATGACTCATAAGACCTGATGTTGAAATGCCGCCAATATCACCGCATTGCTCGACGATTACAACCCGTGCCCCGTTTTTTGCAGCTGTATAGGCTGCTGCAAAGCCTGACGGTCCGCTGCCGAGCACAAGCACATCTGTGTGAATTTCTTTATTCTTATTCATTCGTTATTCACCTTCATAAAAAGCTTTTATGATGATTTGATTATATATCATTTTTTACTGATATGCAACTTTCCTGATTATAAATTCATTTGTTGATTTTTTTTGATGTGTCATAACGATGCTTCATGATGTTCATATTCATGTTGCAGGTGTTTGAATGCAAAATAAAAAAAATCCAATGAAATTGTCAATGCTATCCGGGTTCTATCCCGGCGCCGGACTTTAATATTGAATTCATTGTTATTATGCAAATATTAAATGCTTACCGTCTTTTATGAGCGCGAACAGGATACTGTCGAAGTTATCACGGGTCAGATGATAACTTCATCGCAGAAAAAAAATGACCTTTGCAAAGGATATTGTATTAAAGCTTTTTCGCAAGGGCGGACCTTGAGAAAAACTGAATAACTGAATTTTCAAGTATATATGTTTGGTTGTTAATTGTTGTCCTGCTTACAAAAGCGCGAAAATTGTTTGCAAAATATGTTTTTGTTTTTTATCAAAAACAGCGTCGATTCTGCCTTTCATAAATAATATGAATGATTTTTTTTCAAAAAAGTTTTTCTGCATAAAGAAAATTGTCTGTTTTTAGCAAAAAAAGTGCATTATAAGGCAAAAAAAATCCCCGAACCGTTCAAACGGTTCAGGGAGAAAAAAGTTATGTAAGGATTTATGCTGCAACGATGCTGTTGTGCATGGCGTGGATGACACTTGTGATAACGGTGATATTTGCACCGAACAGCTCAACAATGTCATAAGAATCAAACGGGGATTTGTCTATGAGATCTTCGGCTCGGATATCACCGTTTTCACGCACATAATCAATAATGGATTTGACAAACTCCTGCTGCTGTGAGTTAAGCACATTGCCGCTGAGAAACTCGCCGAATTTCTCGTTGACTGCTTCCTGCTCAATGCCGACAATGGAACGGATGAATGCCGCCAGATTGTCTATTTCAGTGGTCTGCTCGTAATCTTCTTTGGTGCCCAGTTCTTGCCACAAAATGCGTTCAAGCTCTTGCACATCCTGTGCGTTGATGGGCTGCAGGTGCTGAATTTTACGAATGGTTTCGTTGTCGGTGTTGGCGGCAAGGTAGTCAATGACCTTTTCCTTGTAGGTGCGGATGTCAATAAGGCCGTCACCCGAATATTCATCGTCATCCACAGTGTCAATAAGATCTATTGTAACAGGATTTTTTCTTGTTTCTATGTATTGCAACAGATCACGCACTTCCAAGCGGTATTGTTCAAGCTTGTCAATCGTTGGGTGTTCCCAGAATTCAACCGACACAAGCTCCAGAAGTGTCTGCGATTTTGCCATTACATCGGCAACACCTGCAGCGGTATCAAGCAGAGCTTTTGAGATTCTTCTGACACGTTCCACCTGCTTGTGTGCTTTTGCAGTGAAACCGCCGACCGACAGGACGGACAATTCAATGTCCATGAATTTCAGGTCAAAAGCAAGGCTGTTTTTGTTTTCTTCTGTTTCGCTGTCCACAAGCGGAGTCAGATGCAGCTGCATTTCTTTCTTTTCAAGCAGCGACAAATGTGACCATTTTTCATAATCGTTGTATTTGTCAACATACGCCATTGCTTCACGCACGGAAATCCTTGCTGAGTTGCGTTTGATTTCCTGCACTTTGCCGAACAGTTCGGGCTTGAGTTTGTCATAATAGGTTTTGTTGACAGCATTGATCTGATGCTCATATTTCTGCAACTCAACAAGAATATCAAGCCTGACATCAAACAATTTTTGCGATATTGTCAGCCCGTTCTTGTTGGAATCACCTTCGGGATGCTGATCAAAATATTCAAAGTTTGCACAGTAGTCAAAAATGAGGAAATGTGTTTTGTCCTGTCCGTCAATTAAGTTTTCGCAAAGGCGTGTACCTCTGCCGATCATCTGCATAAATTTAATCTTTGATTTGATAGGCTTGAAGAACACAAGGTTCAGCACCGCCGGAACGTCAATGCCCGTGTCAAGCATATCCACCGAAACGGCAATGCGGAACTCATCTTTGTTTTCAAAATCCTCAATTAGTTGATTTGAATTCTTGACCTGATTGTCAATCAGCTGACAGTAGTTTTCGCCGTATGCAGGGTAGATTTCCTTGAATGCTTCCACAATCAGTTTTGCGTGTTCGTGGTTATAGGCAAATACAATGGTTTTTCCGAGCTTCTGACCGTAATCCACGCGTATACCGTTCTGCATCAGGTCCTCAAGCACCTTGCGGCAGGTGTCGATGTTGTAAATGATCTTGAACAGCTTTTCTTTGCCGATGACAGTGTCATTGTCGGGTGTTTCTTCGTCAACAAGAATGGACTCCACTTTCTGTTTGTCAGCATCGGACAAGTCCTTGTATTGAATGCCGTGGGTCAGAAGCTGTGTTGTTTTTGCGTGTACTTTATAGGGAACAAGGAACTTGTCTTTGACTGCTTCTTCAAGGGAATAAGCAAAGTTCGGTTCGCTGTTTTCGCAGTTGAAAAGCTGATAGGTGCTTGCATCCACTTCATCCTTCGGTGTGGCGGTAAGACCGACAAGCAGGCTGTCAAAATATTTGAATATGGCACCGTATTTATTGAACACCGATCTGTGTGCTTCGTCAATGATAATCAGATCAAAACGGGCACTGGTGTATTCCTTGTTTTCGGCATCAATGAAGCCGATCATCGTCTGATGCGTTGAAAAGGTAATTCTTGCATTCGGCTCATTGGCAAGTGAACGCTCCGAAAGAACGCAATAGGTCATGTCGGGCAGAATCTTTTTGAAGTTCTTGAATGCCTGTCGCACAAGGCTTGTGCGGTCTGCAAGGAACAGCACATTCTTGACCCAACCGTTTCGCAGCAGTAACTCAACAAGCGAAATGGAAACTCTTGTTTTGCCCGTACCCGTTGCCATAACAATCAGACCTCTGCGGTGCTTTTCGTTGAAGCGTTCGCAGATGCTTGTGATTGCCATTTTCTGATAAGGTCTGCCGGAAATATCATCCCTTACTTTCAGGTCGGTTATGTCGCCGCGTTCACGCTTTTGCAGCATATAGGCAAGCTCGTCCGCAGTGTGGAAAGACAGCACCTTGCGTGCAGGGTAAACACCGTCCATAACATAAATCTCATAGCCGTTGGTGTAATACAGCACAGGCACATAGCCGTATTGCTTTTCCATGCATTCGCCGTATTGCTTGACCTGCAAGCTGCCGACCACGGGATCCTTGCTTGTCTTTTTTGCTTCCACAATGGCAAGGGGTTTTCCGTTGTTACCGTACAGCACATAGTCACAAAAGCCGACCCCCGAAGCGTTCTGCATTCCCTCCACGGGGATTTCGCAGCAGGCCTTGCCGGGGAATACCGTGCCGCAGGCAACCCTTTTGCCGTCTGCAAGGGTGCGTGTTGTGTTCGGCTCGCAGATCTCCCACCCAGCCTCACGCAGATAGTTGTCGATGTAAATTTTTCTTGTTTCCGCCTCGCTCATGTATTTCGGCAGAACAATATTCTTTACGCTGTCCGGCTTTTCAAACTTGCGGACAGTAAACTCTGCAAAGAAAACAAGGTTGTCACAGGCAATCTGAGCCTGCTTTTTGGTGACCTTCAACCCATGCTCCGCATTCATACCCACCTTGCGGATGAAGTGCAGCGATTCAAGCAGCACCGCATTGTCTGTAAAATCCGAAATCACCCTGCCGTCAATCAGTTCCAGCATGGTGGCACTCTGCGGCATGGCAATGCCGAGCCGATCATAAATGAATGCGATCAGTTCACTCAAAGCCGCACGGCAGGCAATGGCTTTGTCCGCAGGGGATGCCGCTTCTTCGGCAATTGTTGAAAACATTGCCAATGCTTGATGTTCGGCTTTTTCTTGTATGAAATTAAAATCTTTCATAAACATCATCCTTGCGTTTGACTTATCGATGTCTTGTTATAGGAGACTGCTCAATATCTCTATATATCTGTCTGTTATTTTGCTCAATTGCATTGCAAATACCTTCAAGCAATAATTCCATAAACTCATCGAAATAGTCGTTATCAATGTAGTATTTTAAATCTGGATTATTGTTGAGGCTGTAATTTATGATTTCTTTAATCTCATGTTTTTGCAATCCATATTGCATAAAATTTTACTCCTCATATTTTATGTTAATGTATTTAATAAGTGTTTCTAACAATTCTAATGTTGATTGCTGTTGTTTCATCCAATTACTATGCTTTGCTTTTACATTTTGAACAATACTGCTTCTGGCACAAGTATCATAAAAAATATTATTCACTTTTGTTTTTGTAAGCTCATCTATATCAACATTAGGAGTAAGGGATTCTGCGATGTGATCAAATATATTTTCTTGGCTATCTAATAATACATAAGTTGCGAAATAATTTCCAAAATTTACTATGTTACACTTTGTATTTAGTTGATTTTTAAGTACTTCATTAAGTATGCTATATATTTCTTTGCTTAACTCTTTTTGTGAATCAATATAGTTTTCGACTGTGATATATAGACTTTCCATTGATTCTTTTAAATGATTAGGGACTTCAATATATCTTGAATCTGTTTTAATTCGATCCCATGCTGTATATTGTATTAAATCAATGTCTTTATATGGTGCTTTTACATATGTTATACGAGAGGGAAATGGTTTTTCTTTTAATTGAACATAGTGTATTTCGGCTAATTCGTCGTATAGAGGTTTGTAAATCAGGTTTTTCTTTTTTGTATTCGTTTTAGCTTTTAATTGTTGCTTATTGGAATAACTTGTTCCGATTAAGGTAAAAATGCCGCCGACGATGGCACCGAAAATTGCTGAAAGCATCGTAATTATATCTGTGCTTAAATTGGATATATCAAAAATAGTTCTGATGTTGAAATTCTTAAATAAAGGAATAGCAATATTAATTAAAATTGTGATAATAAGAGTGTACATTAAAGGTTTATTTTGAACAAAAAATAATTTGACCTTTTCTTTTTTCATTTAAAATGTTACTCCTTAAATTCCCTTAATTTATAGTTTTGCACCCAACCGTATGAATGCATGCCGTCTTCATTTAACCAACAGATATGTACCCATTTTTTATATTTTTCCACTATTTTTACTATTTTTCCGAGAGGCAATTTCTCAACAACCTGTGATGAGCAATCGGGCTTAATTCTTGGCTTTACTTCTTTTTCTGCTACAAAGCAGATAGATTCGTTGATGGGCATATCACCATTTGTAACATAATTTACATATTGATTTTGAATCTCCTGAATATAGTAGTTTGTTGAATAATCATTGGTTATGTTGATGTTAAAAGTAATATCAGGTATATTCGGAAAGAAGAAGTTTGTTATTATTTCAATAATAGCGATAAAAATATTCAAATATTCAAGCAATTGAGATTTGGAAATCTTTTGTTGTTTTGGTGCATTGGCTCCTGCAACAATTTCGGCTTCTAATATTGTATCTGCTTCTGCCTCTTCAATTGCATCAACAATGACAGGAATTGCAATTTCAATGCTATTTTTGCATTCTAATGCATCCGCAAAAGAAAGGCTGGCAAAGTTGTTTGATGCTAATTTTTGCAGAACTGAATTTATATTACCAAGATCAGGTATTGAAGCCAAGTTTTTGCTTGAGATTATATCAAGAGTGCTTGAAATGTTACCTAAAATGTCATTCTGATTTAAATTATTTATAACAGCTGAATAGGCTGTAGATGCAGTTAATAGAGTTTGCCGATTAAGCAGTTTGCGTACTGAATTTGCAGCTTGGGCTGCTTGGGTCATTGCAGCTGTTGCTGATCCAACAATGTTAAGAGATTTATTGAATTGTTCAATTATCCTATAGTAATGTTCAAACGGATCATCCATGTATGCAGTTTTTACTGAGGACATCTTTTTTTCTCCTTAATTAAAATATTCTTGCATCAGACTGTCAAACAAAAGTTGTGCTTCGTCAAGGGCTTTTTGTACGACAAATTTTGATTTGTCGATCTGTTCAACAAAAATTGCGAACTTGTTTTGCTGATCTATTGGAGGAATCGGCATATCAATGTTTAATAAATCCGACTTTGTCAAACTTGGTATAGTTACCGCTTTGTTTAGTGATTCAAAATTGAAGAGCAAACAATACAAATACAGGTAATCTACCAGCAAAATATCTGTGTTTGGTTCTAAGCCAAAAGCGGTATCAACATTCCAGAATTTTTTTCTCATAAGAATCGGTTTGTTGATATTACCTTTTCTTCCAATAATAACAGAATTTTCGTTGGTAATGTAATCATCAGCATAACTCATTATTCCGCCACTACCACAAATCGGATATTCCCCATTAGGATTCTCAACTTGCTTCTGATTTCTACCATTTTTGATTGTTAAGACGTCGTTCCAAGTCATAATATCCCATTTTTTTGAATTTGTTATGATATCCCCAAACATCTCGACAAATCGTGCTTTTACTAATTCGTCAAGCTGTTGAAGTTGTTGTTTGCGTAATGCAATTATTGTTTCAACTTTTTCTAAAGAATTTACTATCTCTTTTTGTCTATCTATAGATGTTAATACAAAATCAAGACCCTTAAGTGCCGTAATATTAAAACTTGCTTGATTAACTGACTTTTTGGTAATATTGGGGATTTGTCTCAAAAAAGCTTGTGACGATAGAAAATAAAAAGCATATTTACTTAAAAGCATCTCATTTACGGGGCGAAGCAAAAGCAAATTCATTCCGTGAATAATTACTTCTTCACTCTCTTTTTTATATATAGCTGTTTTACCAAGGTGCTTTTCACTATTGATATGAGACATAAGTATGTCTCCATCTTGCATAACATAATCAGCATATTTCTCTAACTGCTTGATTCCAGCATAACCCATTTTTGTTCTATCTACATATCGTTCAGAAATAGTTTCAATTCGTGTTATTGGAAAACCACCATCAACAACTCCTTGCTTAATATTAGCACCATTTCTGATTATAGAAAATACTTCACCAAGTTTTACTACCATATTTTCATCCCTACAAATCCGAATTTATTTTATCAAAATTCAAAAAAATCAGTCTAAACCAAGCATTTTTTCAAGCTCATCCATCGCTGAACCGATTTCAAGCTCCAATTCGCGGATGTTCGCCATAATTTCCGCTGTGGACAGGTATTCCACGGCTTCATAGACCGTCTGCTTGTATTTGTTTACAGACAGGTCGTAGTCGTTGGCAACGATTTCGTCCTTTGGCACAAAGAAAGACTGTTCTGTTCTTGCTCTGTCCTGTTCCGCTGCCAAATTTTTGAATCTTGCAATGATGTCGGGGATGTCGTTTTCGTCGGTCGGGCTGCGTTTGTCGTCAAGGGTGAAGCCGTCGGCGGTCATGTCATAAAACCAAACATCCTTTGTGCCGGACGGGTCTTTGGTGAAAACCAGAATGGCGGTGGAAACCCCGGCATAGGGTTTGAACACACCCGACGGCATGGAAACAACCGCTTTCAGGCAGTTGTTTTCAATCAATTCCTTGCGGATGGCTTTGTGTGCGGTGGATGAACCAAACAGCACACCGTCCGGAACAATGCAGGCACATCTGCCGCCGATTTTCAATGATTTAATGAACAGAGCAAGGAACAAAAGCTCTGTCTTTTTCGTTTTACAAAGAGCGAGAATATCCTTGCTGATGTCTTCTTCAAACACGCTGCCTTTGAATGGCGGGTTTGCCATAATCAGATCATATTCATCACGCACCGTGTTGTCGTCAGACAGGGAATCCTGCCGTTCGATCGTGGGT
>JAZOWJ010000260.1:0-15042 GCA_045659125.1 Acutalibacteraceae bacterium | reverse complement strand
GAGAAGGTGTTTTTCACACCTTCTCAACACCAAATCTGCGATTTGGTGTCAAATTTTCTTAAAAAATTTGACAATAGTCATTGCAATGAAAATGAGCACAATTAAAATTTTTTAATTTTAATTGTGCTAAGCCGAATATTCGGCTTGTTGAAACGCATTTCTTGCGTTTCAACTCTCATTATTCATTATAATGAACGGCAAATGAGGTGTTTTTATGCCCAATAAGGCTTTTCTTGAAATCACAAATATCTGCAATCTGTCCTGCACATTCTGCCACGGCACAAAAAGAGAGCCGCGCATGATGAGCACCGAGCAATTTACCGTTGCTGCAACAAGGCTTCGACCCTTTGCGGATTATCTTTATTATCATCTGCTCGGTGAGCCCTTGCTGCATCCGCAGTTAGGGGAGCTTTTTGCCATTGCGGCTTCTCTCGGCTTTCAGTCCATCATCACCACCAACGGAACCCTGCTGCATAAACAAAAGGGCACCCTGCTGACGGCAGAAGCCCTGCGCAAGGTGAGCATTTCGCTGCATTGCTATGAGGCCAATGCAATCGGCATTTCGCTGGATGCATATCTTGAAGAATGCTTTGCGTTCTGCAAGGCCTTTTCGGCACAGGGCAGAATTGCTGTTATGCGTCTGTGGAACAACGGCGGAGCGGATACACTCAATGATCAGATTCTTGCAAAAATGCATGAAGCCTTCCCCGAAGAATGGAAGAAACTGCATTCGGGCTTTCAGCTGCAGCCGAAGGTGTTTCTCGAATGGGGCGATTTGTTTGCTTGGCCCGACAGTGAAGCACCCGACTACGGCGGTCAGCACTCGTGCTACGGGCTTCGCGATCAGGTCGGTGTGCTGTGCGACGGAACGGTTGTGCCGTGCTGTCTGGATGCAGAGGGGGATATTAACCTCGGCAATATCTTTGAAACGGATATTGAGAGCATTCTTAACACCCCTCGTGCAAAAGCACTCAGGCGCTCCTTTGAACAACGCAATGTGACCGAGCCGCTGTGCCGTCGTTGCGGGTATGCGAGTGTGAAACGAAAATAAAAATTTGCAGACATTTTGTTGCTTTTGTTCACAAATTGCTAACATTTTCGGTCCGAAATATGCTATTATACTTGTGCATATATATAATTATATAATTTAAGGAGAAATGACCGTGAAAAAAGTATTGAGTCTGATTCTCTGCCTTGCAATGGTATTGAGCTGCTGTATCTGCGTATCTGCTGCTTCTGCAGAAGCTGCGGTGCAGGTCACAATTGCCCCTTATCTTTACAAATCAACGCAGCATCAGATGGAATTCCCGAGCCATCAGTCCTATGCAATCAAAGAAAAGAGCACAGCAGGGGATTATGCAATCTCCCGTGAGCTCAACGACCTTTCTTATGTGCTTGTGTTCCCTGCAGGCACAACGCAGATTGCCTGCAATGTTTCCCTGGACGGTGAGCAATGGCGCGGCTATACGGTCAATTCCACCGATAATCCGAATTACTGGGAAAAGGATGCCGACGGCAATGTGGACTACAGCAAGCCCATGACCTTCAAGCGCATTGCAGCCATTGCCGAGCAGGATGAATACGGTGTGCTGTACAGAGATTATCTGTTGAACACCGACAAGCAGGGCTTCAGGGATTATGACAAAATTTATTGGCGCCTTATTTACACCTGCAACGGTGTGGAGTATACACAGTATTTTGATGTGAAGCTTTATGATTATGACAGTGCCGGAAAAACGACTGTCAGAACTGCCAACTTCAATGTTTACGGTCTTCCGTTTTCTGCACTGCAGGGTGCCGATCTGGTCGCAAATCACATCGTTGCGGCTGATTATTTCACAAGCAATGCCTTTGACATTGTTGCCGTGCAGGAGGATTTCGGTTACCACAATACCCTTGTGGAAGGCATGGACGGCTATGCTTACATGACCAACCACACAGGCAGCATTCCCGGCGGTGACGGTCTGAATATCTTTACAACCGATATGGCCATTTACAACGAAACCCGTGTTGCATGGAACGATGCACACGGCATTCTCGATGACGGCTCGGATGAGCTGACCCCCAAGGGCTTTGTTTATACCGTAATTGAAGTCGGCGACGGCATTTATGTTGATTTTTATAATCTGCATGCCGATGCTTACGGCGGAGAAGGCTCCATTGCAGCAAGAACCAGCCAGTACAAGCAGCTTGCCGAATTCATCGAGGCTCGTTCTGCCGAGCATGACAGACCTGTCATTGTAACAGGCGACTTCAACAACCACCTGCATTATCAGGAGGATGACGCTGCACTTTATAACATTCTTACCGTAGGCTGCGGTCTGAAGGATGCCTTTGTGGAGGTCAAAAACGGCGGCGATTACTTCAATTTCAGTCAGTGGTTTGCTACAGGCATGAAAGCATGGGGGAACTGGGACGCAGTTGAAAGATTTATGTACAGAGCAGGCGGCGGTGTGGATGTGATTGCCGATGATATCCGTTATGTCCCTGTGCTGAATGAAAAAGGGGAAGCCGTTTCCGACCACAATTCCGCAGAATGCGACTTCACATTTATCAAAACCCCTGATTTCGTTGAAAACACGCAGGAGCTTGTTGTGACCAAGGCACCTGCAAACAGCTTTATGAATCTGCTTAAATGGATTGTAAAATGCATTGTTCTTATCTTCTCTGATATCGAGAAGCTTCCCGGCCTGCTGACCGAATTGGGCCTGTAAAAAAACAAAATGAAAGTGCTTGCAAGGAATGTCCTTACAAGCACTATTTTTATTATATAGGAAATTGCTCGCGTTGTGAGCAATTTGCATATAATTCGCCTGCGGCTCATTGAATGACGCAAGCTTATTGAACAAAAACACCTTTTCGCCCCCAAGATTGGGGGGACGGGGGGGTTGATTCGTCGAAGACGATTTTTTACTTTATAGGAAACTGCGTTTCCATAAAGCAAAAAATATTGTATGTCCCTCCGTCGCCCGCTTCGCGTGCTCGGAGATGGACTATTCGAAAACGGTCGCCGCGTTACGGCGAAGCCGTTTTCTTATGTCATCATCTTCAGGTCAATGCGTCTGCAGGGGCATTTTCGGGCAGCCAGCCTGTGAAGCCTGTTTCGGGCATGGCGGCAATCACAGCCATGTCTTCGGCGGAAAGCTCGAAATCAAAAATCTGTGTATTTTCGATGATTCTTGCAGGGGTGACGGACTTTGTCAGCACATTCAGACCCGATTGCAGAACAAAGCGAAGGCAAATCTGTGCCACACTTTTGTTGTATTTCTTTGCAATGCCTGCAAGGGTTTCGTCACCGAGCACCGCACCGCAGCCAAGGGGACTGAATGCCTGCACGAGCATGCCCTGTTCTTTTGAAAAGGCAACGGTTTCGGGCTGTGTGTAGCCGGGGTGGAATTCAATCTGATTCACCATGGGCTTGATTTCGCAGCGCTCAACAAGGGCATCGTAATGCTTTTGCTGGAAGTTGGAAACACCGATGGCACGGAGCTTGCCGTCCTTGTATGCTTCCTCAAAGGCACGCCATGTGGATGCGTTGATTTCCTTCCAGTCAGGCGAAACCTTTTCAACGCAAGGCCAGTGAATGAGATACAGATCCGCATAGTCAAGTCCGAGATTCTGCAGCGAAATGTCAATGGCTTGCTTGGCCTTTTCGTAGCCGCGCATGGTGACCCAATGCTTGGTGGTGACAAAAAGCTCCTCACGGCTTACACCCGATTCACGGATGCCCTCGCCGACCGCCTTTTCGTTGCCGTAAATAAAAGCGGTGTCGATGTGGCGGTAGCCTGCAGCAATGGCTGCCTTGACACTTTCCTTGGCAATTTCGCCGTCGGGGGTCAGATATGTGCCGTAGCCCACGCAAGGCACCTGCACACCGTTATAAAGGGTAAATGTATCTGTCAATTTATTCATTTTTTGCCTCTCCTTTGCAAGAAAAAACTGTAAGTAAATTGTAGCACGAAAGCAGGGCTTTTGCAATAGGTGCAACGGAACGGGGAAAATAAATTATGGTTTAGCTTACCGACGAAACCCCTCAAATCCTTGCCGCCCCTGAAAGGGGAGGTGGCGGCGAAGCCGTCGGAGGGGTTCAACCAAGTTTGCTTCAAACCCTTTAAGAAAGCCTGCTCTGACTCCATTAACCCCTCTGTCTGCGTTCCGCAGACATCTTTTTCTCCGAAAACGGGAACCCCTTTGTCAGCTTCGCTGACATTTCCCCTAACAGGGGAATCTCCTTTCAGGGGCGACAAGGGGGATTGAGGAGCAACCGACTATTCACATAAACCATAATTTACCTTAAAAACTCAAAAAAAAGAGGCTGCGTCGGCAGCCTCTTTCCGGTTTTTACGGATTCTTATTTATCCGAGCTTGGTCAAAAGATTGATGAAAACACCAACGAAAACATAAATGAAATTAACAAGGCTTTTCATGAAAGCAAGCAGCTTGCTTTGCGTCTTGTCTTCTTCTTCTTCTTCGGTGTCGGGGGTGGTGTCACCGTTGTCAGGTGTTTCAATGATTTCGCCCTCGGTGAAGGTGATGTTGGGCTTCATTTCTGCGTATTCCTGACCGATTGTGCCGCCGAGATGCTCAATGATGTATGTTTCGAGCACTTCCACATCGAGCACACCGTCATTTTGCAGAATTGTGACATTTTCAAGCATCTGCATACCGCTTCCTTGCTCAAGCAGATAGAAATTGGTGGCGGCAATGGTGTAGATTTTATTCGGCTCAAGCGGCTCATAAGCGCCGGTTTCGCGGTTGAGGACCTTCATGTTATAAACACGGTAAGCACCGTTCACACCTGCAAAGGCATCGTTTTCGTCAAGCACAACGGACGAGGGAATGCTTGTGTTGACCGAGAAGGTAAGGCCTGCAAGATGCGGGAATGCACCGTTTTCGGCAGGATAGCTCAGCATAGCCATTTCCATCATATCCTTGAGTGTCTGACCGCTGATTTCAGCCAGCACAACGGTATTGTTGAACGGATAAACATTGATGAGATTGTTATAGGTGATGTCGCCTGCGGGCAGGTTGGCACGAAGACCACCACCGTTGAGATAACCGATATCTGCCTGCATGACTTCTCTGAAGGCATCGGCACAGAAATCACCAAGGTTGGTTTCTGTGTTGCGGACAAGGCGCGTTCCTTCATCGGTCTGAACAATGAGCTTTACTTTGGATTCTGCGATCTTACGGTTTCCGAGCGCGGAATATTCTTCATAAATTTGTGCAATGTGTGCATCCACGGCAGGGTCGGTTGCAGCATAGGATTCGGTTGCAATCAGCTCGGTGTCAAAGGTGCCGTTTTCAATGGTCAGCTTGCCGATGTATTCAAATTTCGTCCCTGTGGAGCTCAGCAGAACATCATTACCGCCCTTGTCGGTGATGGTCATGCCGTCAATGACGGTATGGGAATGTGCATCGAGAACAATGTCGAGTCCGTCGGTGTTGCGGATGAGTGTTTCAACATCTTCAAGGTTGCCGTAGATTGCATCATCTGCGTAGCCGATGTGGGAAAGGGCAATGATGTAATCCGCGCCTTTTGCCTTGACTTCGTCAATGCTGTTCTGCACAACATCATACAGGGTGGTGTTGTTGAATGTGTAAATGTAGTTGCCGTCTGCATCCTTGAACTGTGCAGGCAGTGCACAGGTGATGGTTTCGGGGGTGGTGATACCGATGTAGGCAATGTCCGTTTCACCGTAGGACACAATGGTATAGGGCTCGAAATAGGATTCATCTGCACCGATTTCCTGGAAATTGCAGGAAACGGGCTTTGTATTCATCATGCCGATAAGCTCCTCGAGTCTTTCGATGCGGTAGTCGAATTCGTGGTTGCCGAGAGTCAGTGCATTGTAGCCGACAAGGTTCATCAATTCAACGATGTACTGTCCTTTTGAAACAACACCAAGGCTTGTGCCCTGAATGTAGTCACCGCCCGAAACAACACCGACATATTCGTGGCTTTGCTTCAGTTCGTTTTTCATTGCTGCGAGCTTGGAATAACCCTCAATCGCACAATGCACATCGTTTTCATAAAGAATAACAATGTCTTCGTTACTTGCTGCAAGTACGCCTGTCGGGCAGATGCCGACAAACAGCAGAATTGCAACAAGAATCGCAGTTATTTTTTTCATTGCCTGTTTTCTCCTTTTGCGGTGGTTTTATTTTGCGGCTTTTTTTGGTTTTTTGCCGATTTTATCGAGTCCGAAGAACAAGAAGCCGACAGCCACAAAAGCGGTAATCAGAATTGCAATCCATTTCAGAACACCTGCTACACCCTCGGTTTCAAGGTTCAGAAAGAAATAGGGATAAATCAGAGGTGTTTCGGTGCCGGGAATGAGCAGGGAGGTGTCGAACTTCATGATGGCAGCCTGTGTGAAAATGAATACCAGGTAAGCCAACGGGAAGCTGATGCAGGCAAGGGGATAATACCACTTGCACTTTTTGCGTTCATAGAATAAAAACCAGTCAACGACATACAAAATCGGCAGCACAACATGGAACGAAAGGCTGCCTATGCGCCAGTTGAGCTGCGGGTCACGGTTTCCTGCAAGCAGCAGGTTGAACACAAGGAAGGTGAGCATGATACCGAGCATGCCGATGAACTTCAGAAGGGGAGCGGTTGTTACAAAGCTGTCCTCTTTTTTCTTTGCGGTCTGCACAAGCTCTGCAAGCATGATGCCGATGCAAAGGAAGTTGCTGATATTGGTGAAGTAAACGTAAAACTCCCAACGGAACTGTGTGTAATCATCAAAGATGCCGAAGCTTGCCACGATGCCGACAAGCCCGATGGTGCAATAAGCGGTTTGCAAAATAAGCTGCGCGGTTCTGTTTTTGATCATGTAAAAGGCTCCTTATTTTTATTGTAAATGTGACGCAAAACCGCCGGGAAGCTTTCCCGACGGTTTAACGAAATCAGCTGAATCAATAATGTGCAGCGCCGCATTCGCAGACGGGATTCATCTTGAATACAGACCAGAAGATGCGAAGAATCTTCCAAAGGAAGCCCATGATGCCTGTTTTGTGGCAGATATGCGTGCAGTCGTTGTGTTCTGCATCCTCTTCAAGGCGAGTTCCCTCGTCAACAACTGTGTCCTTTGCGGTGCAAACAGCACAGGTTGCGGTTTTGGTGCCGTCTGAATCCTTTGTTGCATCATTGTTGGGAATATAATCCACAAAGATGTGAACGGTTTTTTCCTTCGTCTGGCACACCGTACAGGTTGCCTGGTGGTTGCCGTCGGCTACATCCGTCCATTCACCCCATGTATGGCCGGGTGCATATTCATTGATTTCTGAATATTTATATCCGCAATCCGAGCAGGTATAGACGGTCTGTCCGTCTGTCAGGCAGGTTGCAGGAACGGCGGTTTCGTCGTAATTGCAGTTTGCGGTTTCCGTAAAGCTGCAGAGATAGCAGCTTCTTGCGTGGGTGCCGTCGTTGTTCTTACCCCAGGCGGTGAAGGAATGGGTGTGATAGGCAAAGGATTTGCTTTCGAGAGCCGCATTGCAGATGGAGCAGTATTTTGTCATCTGACCCTCATGCTCGGGGGTTGCTTCAAAATCAATCTTCCATACACCGTTGTCGTGGCCGGTTTTTGCAATTTCCTGTGTGCCGATAATCATGCTGCAATCTGCGCAATAGAGTGTCTTTTCACCGGTGTTGATGCAGGTGGGAGCAATGGTGGTGACGGCGATGGTGCTGCCGTGACCCTTGGCAGGAAGCACCTCATGCTCGAGAACCGCCTTGCAGGTAACGCAGGTGGTTGTTTTGCTGCCGTCTGCGGTGCAGGTGGCAGGCTCGGTAACGGTTACGGAGATGTGGTCTGTTTTGGGAATAATCTCTGTTGCCATGCGTTTGGAGCAGGTCAGACAGTTTTTGTAGCGTTCACCTTCAACAACGCAGTTGGCGGGGATGTAGGTGATCCATCCGCCGGGACGGCAGGTGTGGTTATTGCCGGTATCGGTAACGGAAAGCTTCATGATGGCAGTCATTTCAAGGTCATCGTTGGTGATGAAGGTCTTTCTGTCAACTGCCTTGGTATAAAACTTTTCGTCGATATCAAATCTCAGATAATAGTCACCGAGCTCATTCGCAATAATTGTCTGCGTTGTGGGGGTGGGCTCAATCGTAATACCCTTTCCGGCCTCATAAGCGGGTAAATCGTTGCCGTTTTCATCGCAAAGGTGCCATGTGCCCATACGGGGAAGGAAGCCGTAATATTCACGGTCAAACTTATTAAGACCGATGACGTTTACAGTGTTAAGGTCAAGCTTGCCGCCGATACCGAGGGTATATGCACCGTTGCCTTCAAATCTGATTCTCTTAAGGTCATACATCGGATAAATCTGGGTAATTTCGGTGTTGTTATAATCGGCTTTTGCAGTGATTATACCGCCTATAGAAGACATAGGAATGCATTTTGCTGCGATTTCGGACAGTTCTGTAAGGTCGTGCTTTGCTGCAGAAGAGTTCCAGTCGATGTATGTCAGGAGCGTGGGATCACTTCCATCAACCTGAACCTCAAACATACCCGTTACATTACCATAAGAAAGTTCAAATGCAGTATTTTTTTCTTTTATTCTGTTGTAAAGGTTTTCACCTGCAGTTTTACCGCCAATGCCGGAGTTTGTACCAAAGCCTACGCAAATGCTGCCCTGTTCAAAGTCAGCAACAGACCAGTTACCTGTGCCGGTGTTCTGATCGTACTGTGCGTTCATACCGAAAATAGCAACCTTGTAGGTGATCGCAACAGGACAATCATATTCAAGCGTCTGTTCCTCGCTGAATGAGGTGTGCTTGATTCCTACTTCTGTGTATGGAGGAAGAGAAACATTAACAGAGCTGGATGTGGAATAGCTTTCCGAAAGAGACGTGCTTTCAGAATAAGCTGTTGAAATAGCCTGTGATGCCGTAAAAGAAACGCCTACATTCAGCTTGAAAGCATCGCTGAATTTTATTCCGCCACTTACTGAAACTGATTCGCTAAATGAGTGACTGCTGGATTCCGAAAAGCTGTTGGATACAGAATAACTTGTTGATTTTGAGGTTGAAGAGCTGACTGAAGCGGTTGAGGCTGTGGGATTCTGAATATAGGTAAGATAGGGTGCTTTGTCGCCACCTACTTTGTATGTAACACCGGGAACCCCTGCCATGAAAGCATCTTCAACAGAGTCATAATTATCGGCTGCAGAAATATATTCAAGACCTTCTTCAATAATAGGTGTAAGCTTAAAATCGTAAAACGCTATACCGAAAGATGAAAAATGTCTCCAGAATCCGCCGCCATCATACTGATTTGTGATAACCTGTGCAAGAACAGGCTGTTCCGTTGTATCCTTAAGCAATTCAAGCCCCTCGCCGTTCGGGGTGCAGAATTTAATAACATCTTCTTTGAAATCAGTAGCGTCGTTGCGTTCACCGCAGACATCTACAATCTGTTCAAGCATTGCATTCTGAACATTGTTCAGCGAGGAGTGCAGCTGAAGACCTGATGCTCTTACACAGTTGCTTTCAAGTGCGCCTGTAGAATATGTCCAGGGCAGAGAGAATTGATATCTTAAATCGATATCACCGTTTTCAGTGGGGCTGTTATTACCATACCAGGTATCGTAATCTCCGAATTCCCAGTTGTATCCGTATTTTTTACCGCCGATTCTGAATACGTTATCAGCAACATAACTCCAGATGTCCAAAGGGGAATATTCTCCGTATTTTTCTGTAAGAGCTCTTTTATAGAAGCTGCTGATGCTGATTCCGTCCAGTGTATTATATCCGTCGTAGATATCATAATACACCGTGTCGCCTACTGTGATTGTATCGAAGCCGATACGTTTGCCTGCTTCATCATAAACAGCATTCGCTACAACTGCGTTTGATTCAGCGGCAAGTGCAACATAGCAACAAGAAAGCATCATAAGAATGCTCATTACAAGTGCTGTTGTGCGTTTCAAAATTTTCTTCATTGCAATACCTCTCTTGTGTGAAAATTTTAAAGTTTTTTTCATAAGATTACTCCTTTCATGCTTATATAATTGCTCTTATGAAAATTTTATTTCTTACACTGCTTGCTTGCGTGCGCCCGCAAAACAAATTATAGTGTCAGCTCCATAATAAATACGGCCAGAGAAATGACTGCACCGGCAATCAGAATATAGGACCATTTACGCTTCGTATTCCAGCAGACCACCGCTTCGCAGATTGTAAAGACTGCAATGGCAGGATAGGTAGGATCAACAGGCAGCAGGTCGGGTTTAACCTTCGGTATCAGCCAGACAACAACGGCAAGGCCGGAAATTATTGTGGCGATTTTTTGAGGTATAGACATATTTTTCCAATTCATAACCTTTTCCTTTCTTGGTTCAAGAAAAACACAGTTTTGATTTTTATATTATACTCCGCAATCTCTTACAAACTGCTTACAAATAAGCTCTGCAGGGAAGGGGTTTAAAAAAAAAATAAAAAAAATTTTTAAAAAAAAAGCATCCGGGAATTCCGGATGCTCAGTTTCTTGTCAAAGTGACAATGCTTTTGATGATGAAGCAAAAAATGCTTTACTGATTTTCTTTCGGTCTTGCCAGCACAAAGGGCTGCACATAAGGCTTTTCCTTTTCTGCGCAGGCGCCCTCACGCCACATGCCGAAGAATCTGCCAAGCGGGAAGGTGTAATAGCCGTCTTGCCTGTGGTCCGTTACATCGTAAGGATCAGCAAAAATAAGCACATCGTCATAGGGAGTACCTGACGAGCAGGTATCGATGCCGATAAGCACCTGCCAATGACCTGCCCAATCTACCCAATCAACCATGATTGGGGTTTTGCTGTCGATGCTTTCAACAAAAAATGCTTCCATTTCTTCGATGGTTTCGAATTTTGCTCTTGTGTCTGCATGAAATTGCACATCCCAGCCGATCAGGTCAAAAAGGTCTGCAATATTTTCAACCGAGGATCCCTTTGTCTGATGGGTTTCCACAAGCTGACTGACTGCCATTTCATCATATTTTTTTTGTCCGAACCAATTGAGCACCATCAGCGCACAGGGTGCACCGCAGGTGTATTCGGTTGTTTGCTGGTATGTTTCAAAACGGCTTAAAATATGCAACGAAGCATCACTTTGCATGTTGAAAAAATCATTTGCAACATAATATCTCGATCTGCTTTGGTCTGCAATGCCGCCAAAGGCGGATGCACCGCTCGTTTGGGGCTTGCTGCCGTATTTTTCAGGATACGGAATAATACAGCTCTGCTCTTCACAGCAATGCATGCTTTCTTTGGCGCGCTGCAGGATGCCTGCAACATCCGCACCGTAAATGTCCAGCCCCTCTGCCGTAAAGCACTGCACCTTGCGGATGCCGAACAGAGAGCCAGCCAGCGCTCTGACATAATCGAAGCCGAAATTGTTTTCGCCGATGAAGCCGCCTGCCGTTGTGACATAATAAAGCCGTTGTGCATTGCAAAGCCCGACGGGAATACCCTTTTCGGAATAACGGAAGGTGATTGTGCAAACGGAGATGTTTTCAAGATACAGCTTCAGCACGGATGGGAACATAAGATCCCAATACGGGGCTGCAATCACAATGGTGTCGGCTTCGGCAAACTGCCTTGCCAACGCAAAAAAATCGTCATCCGTCTGACCGTTTTTCAGCAGCGCATCCCTTTTTGCAAGCAGCTTTGCATCCAAAGGGGGGATATTTGTCTCATGCAGCTGCACTGTCTGCACCTGCCCGTTTAATTGTGCCAGCAGGTGCTGTGCCAATTCGTTTGTGCGTGATCCCTCTTTGGCACATGCGTTGATGTAAAGAATCTGATTCATATCAGAATGCAAGTGTTTCAACATTGTCAATCGCTTTCAGTAATTGTGTTTTGTAATGGCTGACGGTTTTTTCGTCACCGTTTCTGCGCAGGCAACGGCGGAGAATGCGCATGTAGCCGATGACCTTTGCCTTGTTTTCAACATCGATGATCGTTTTTTCGTCATCGGTGCCGAGGTATCTTGCAAGGGCAAGGCGCCAGAATCGCTTTGCGGTTTCGTAATCAATGCCGAAGAAGCTTTCGGAGCCTTCTCTGTCAGCCTCACCGTAGCCGACATAGGCATTGAACATGGAGCCGAATTCAAGCACGGGATGGCCGACTGCAAGGGTATCCATATCGATCATGATCGGTTCACCGTTTTGCACCATCACATTGTTGGAATGGTAGTCACCGTGCATGACGCAGTTGCTGTCGGGTACACCCTCAATAAGAGCACGCATTTTCTGTGCATGGGCTTCGTCAAGATGCGGTGCAAGGAAATCCACCCATTCGAGCACCCATTTTTTAAAATCGGGAAGCGCACCCTCCTGTGCCTCGATTGCATGTACCTCTTTGATGGCATCCACATAATATGCAACACTCTGCGACATATCCTGCGTGTTGGCTCTGATGAGCTTGGTTACCGAGGTTGCATTGAGCAGCTCGGTCAGACTGCCGTAGCCGTCGCCGATGCGGACAATACCGTAGGGGATTGCCGTGTTAACACCGAGAACAAAGGCTCTTCTTGCATTTTCACGCTCCTGCATGATTTCAGGCAGAGCATCGCGGTTGAAATACTGCTTGACAATGGTTTCGCTGTCGTAACGGTAAACCGCACCGTTTGCACCCTTTGCAATGAATTCGCAGTTGTCAACAGAGATACGGGGATATGTTTTTTCAATGGTCATCATTTCTGTGAAGCCCGTCATTTCAAAAACACCGTAAACCTCGGGGGAAACATTGATGACTGCAAGCTTGGGCTCTTCCTTGCGCAGACGAAGCATAATGCGAAGACCTGCACTCGAGATATACTCAAGTGTGTCGGCATCGAGCACCGTGTGCATATCGGGATTGGCTTTTCTGATTTCGTTGATGCTGCTTTCAACATCGGCAGCATTGGAAGCATCAATTCTTCCTGCAAGGCTGATGTATAAAATATCTTTATCGGTTCTGAATTCCATGTTCTGCATTTCACTTGTCCTTTCCAAACACAATTTTTACAAGCGCATTGTATTCCTGCCAGGCAGGGAAGTCCTGCAGGGAAGAAGTGAGCTCTGCAATTTTTGAGTAATACCATTCCTGCTGCTGCGGATCCTTCTGATTGAAGTTTTGCCACATGCTGTTGCCCTCGTTTTGCCAGATGCGATAAAATGACCTCATATTGGCAAGCTTGTCGCCGAGCCAGAGCATCTGCACGGCAATGTCATCGCTGCTTGCAAGGTCGTCAAGTGATTCCTCTTTTCGGATGCGCCAGGTGTCTTCGGGCGGTAAATCTGCACGCTTGTCTTCGGTTTCCGATTCCACAAGTGTCTTTACGCGTGTGCCGAAACCTTCCTCGACCTCTTCAATTGTGACGGGGGTATCCTCAACCACATCGTGCAGCAGGGCGGCTGCAATAACATCCTCATCATTTGTCATGGAGCCGACAATAACGGCGGCCTCAAGCGGATGCAGTATGTATGGGGTGTTGTCTTTTTTTCTTATCATGCCGTCATGTGCACGGGCGGCAAAAAGGATTGCTTTTGTTGTTTTGTCCATTATTTGATCTCCAGAATATCGGCAAAGCCTGTCATTTCAAAAATATCCATAATCGCCTCGCTGACATGAATAAGCTCCATGTGTCCGAGCATGTTCATCTTTTTCTGTGTACCCAAAAGCACGCGCAGGCCTGCACTCGAAATGTAGTCAACACCTTCAAAATCGAGCACCAGATTCTGCAGGGAGGCTTCCTCATCGCGGATGGTCTGTTCAAGCACAGGGGCTGTTGTTGTGTCGAGTCTTCCGTCAATTTTAATCACGGTTGTGTTGTTTGTTTTTTCGATATTGATATTCATGAAAAAAGTCTCCTTTATATTTTTTTGGTCATGGTGAGAATGTTCTGCTCGTTTTCATAGCGGTAAGAAACGGTGTCCATGGTTTTCTTTGTAATGAAAATACCCAGACCGCCGATTTCCCGCTCTGCTGCGGAAAGTGAAATGTCGGGCTCTTCCTTTTCAAGGGGATTGAACGGCATGCCCGAATCCCTGACAATAAGTGTCATTATGCGCTCGGCTTCGTCGAAGCCGAAGGAAAGGGAAGCATCGCCCGTGCCTTCGCCGTAGGCATAGCTTGCGATGTTGACAAAGATTTCCTCAACTGCAACGCAGATTGCCATTGCGTTTTTCATCGGACAGCCTGCTTCATCAAGGAAGCCTTCCGTAAAAGCCATCACCTCGGGCAGGGCTTCTTTGGTTGCCGAAAATACCTTTTCTTTCATGGCCATATCTTCTTTCTTTTTGTAATCAAACAGCAGCATTGTGATGTCGTCAAACTGCGGCGCCTCGCCCACAAAGCAGTCAATATCCGTTTTGAGACCTGTAAGCAATTCCGAGGCCTGCAGATGCTTGTTGTTGTCGATGTAATCCAGCAGCCTGTCTTCACCGTAAAGGGCTTCGTTTTTGTCTGTGGCTTCGGTGACACCGTCGGTATACAGGAAAATTCTGTCACCCCTTTGCAGCTGCATTTCGTTGGCACGATACATCATGCCCTCCATGCCTGCAAGCACAAAGCCCGTACGGCTTTTCAGGTATTCGCAGGTGCCGTCCTTGTGCACAAGAACAGGCGGGTTATGACCTGCATTGGCGAAGCAGAGGGAGCCTGTTGCAAGATTCATTTTGCCCATCCATGCGGTGACAAACATACCCGATTCATTGTTTTCGCACAGCTTTTCGTTGGCAAGGGTGAAAATTTCATCCACGGAAAGACCGCGCTCGGCAAGGTCCTTGATGATGGTTTTTGCTGTCATCATGAACATAGCTGCAGGGATTCCCTTGCCCGAAACGTCCGCAGCAAGGAACATCACCGTGTTTTCGTCAAGCGCATAGAAGTCATAGAAGTCACCGCCAACCTCTTTTGCTGCAATCATCTGTGCAAAAATGCCGTAGTTTTCCGTATCGGGGAAATCGGACGGCAGAGCAGAAAGCTGAATCTGCTTTGCATATTCAAGCTCCTTGTCGATTCTTGCTGCAGCCTCTCTGATGTAGCGCTTGAGGGTCGA
>JAZOWJ010000259.1:0-5596 GCA_045659125.1 Acutalibacteraceae bacterium | reverse complement strand
CCTCCGACTTTGCAGGCAGGTGCAAAAATGCAGAATCTGACCGAATGGCAATACGGACTTGCGAGTGTCAATCCGAAATGGAATGTGTCGGGCACCTATATGCAAAGCCTGCCTGCGCTCATCAGCATCGATGCAAGCGGTAATCGTACCGACATTCTGCAGAAATACATTCCTGACATCGGCACAGGGCTTTCGCTTTTGTTCCGCAAGGGCTATGAATGGCCGTTTGACAGTGCGAAAGCCGAATGCGGTTCTTCGCAGATCGACCTGCTTGTTCATAAAGAAAAGACCCTCGGCAATCGGGTGTATCTTGATTACACCGTCAATCCCTACGGTGAGAATTTTGACCTTTCTTTGCTTGATACGGAAGCAAAATCTTATCTCGAAAATGCAAATGCATTGCTTGCAACCCCCTTGCAAAGGCTTTTGCAGATGAATACCCCGGCTTACGAGCTGTATCTCAACAAGGGCACGGACATTGCCGTGCAGCCGCTCGAAATTGCCCTTTGCGCACAGCATTGCAACGGCGGTGTTGCGGTGGATGTGTGGTGGCAATCGTCTGTGGAGGGCTTGTTTGTTTGCGGCGAAGCGGCAGGCACCCACGGTGTGCGCAGACCCGGCGGCAGTGCGCTGAATGCAGGGCAGGTCGGCGCCTTGCGTGCTGCACGGTTTATCAATGCCAAGCGCAAGAGCAAAAAAACGGATGCGCAAACACTTCTTGCAAGTGCCGGGCATATTTTTGTTCAAACAAAAGCAAGCAGGGAAGCGCCTTGCTCTCTGCAGACCCTTGCAAGCCGTGCTTTCATGAGCAATCACGCAGGTGCCATCCGCAATGCAGCACAGTGTCGCCAAATGCAAAAAAGCCTTGCTGAACAGCTTTTGCAATATGAAAAAAACGCATCCGTGCAGGATGCGCAATTTTACAGATGCCGCCATGCACTGTACACGCAAGCGGCTATGCTTTCGGCACTTTGTACACTTGCAGACCACGGCATTGTCCGCGGCGGTGCTGTGTGGACAGATGCGGAAAAAACCACAGACACCACTCTTTTGCAAGCGGTGGTTGAAACGCAATTTGAAAACGGAAAATTCACATCCGCTTTGCGTTCCCCCCGCCCCTTACCCGACGGCGGCGGC
Organism: Acutalibacteraceae bacterium; assembly: GCA_045659125.1. Taxonomy (GTDB): domain Bacteria; phylum Bacillota; class Clostridia; order Oscillospirales; family Acutalibacteraceae; genus RUG806. The sequence continues at coordinate 4,459 of JAZOWJ010000259.1, read as the reverse complement.
TTCTTTGAGGAAGTCTGGAGAACCTACCGTGAGAACGGAAATATTGAATAAAAAAACAGCCTCATCCGAAAAAATCAGGATGAGGCTGTAGCTTTTGTACAGCTTATAAATCTTCCAGACCGACAGCACAGCGAAGAATTGCACGGGCATCGTTGGAGGTGATGGTGCCGTTCTTGTCTGCATCGGCGGCCTTGGTCTGTTTTTCGGTCAGCACATCAAGACCGACCGCTGCACGCAGTGCCGCACGGGCATCGGCAGATGTGATTTGACCGTTCTCATCAATGTCGCCGAGGGTGTATTCCTGTGCAGCTTGCGAAACCTGAAGTTTTACTTCTTCCTTGTCTGATACAAATTGCATTTCTTCATATGAGCTGCCTGTGAATCTGCCGACACTGACTTCTCCCGTTTTGTTGCCGCTGATAAAAACAGTGCCGTCTTCATAACGCACGGATGTGACACCCGATGAAACACCTTTAAAGCTGAACATATCACAGTCTTCTTCGTTCACGGACTGATGAATGGTATATGCCGCATCTTTGCCGCTGACAGAAATGCCCTGTGTTTCGGAAATGGTTGCAGCGGATGCATTTTCGGCTTGGACACTCGCAAACATCGTTTTGCTTCTGATTTGGGCATCCAGTTCTTCAGCTTCGCAGTCAAATGTGAAATTCTCTGCATTGTCAACATCAAAAACAAGTTTCACTTTGCCGGGATTGCCGTCAGCGGTGGAATAAACAACCATATGGGTTGCAGCAATGTCCATCGTGTTTGTTACGATTCCGTTTTCAATTTTGATGTATTCATCGCTGTTATTCCAAATCGTCATGTTGCCGTTGAGCATGACCGAAACAGAGGTTGTGTCACTTTTTGCTTCGGTGTTTGCTTTTGCAATCTGATTATCCGCACCGTCAATATCAATGAGGTCAAACCATGAAAAATCGACAATAAATTCAATGGCATAGGCATTTTCACAACCGTCCACAATGCAGGATGAATAGCTTTTGTCAACTAAAATTATCAGATCTCTGTTCGGATAACGGCAGTCGTAGGCAATGATTCTGTGGTTACCGTTGTCATCCGTTCCGTCATAGCCTTTGACAACAATGGCGTGGCCGTAAACCTCTTCAACGATTTTACCGTCGGAAATATAGCTTTCGATCCACCAATAGCTGAATAAGAACGGCAGGCCTTTTTCTGCTTCTTCGGTTAAACTGATTAAGCCTTCCTTCCAGTTCGAATTGTAAGAGTGATAATAAGAGCCTGCATCATTCCACAGGAACGGAATCAGCTGGCTGATGTGATAATAGTTAATCGCGCTTTGCACTTGTGCATTTATGCGCGGTGAATCCACATCATGCAGGGTATCGGCATCGGGGTCAAAGTTGTCTGTCATGGAGATTTTACCGTAAAAATCAAGCAGGGACGAGGACGACATGCCGTAACACGAGCCGCCCCATTTACTCATTCTTTCTTCCTGAAGAGAGTTTATAATGGGCATGGCTTCTTCTTCACCGTAGCAGGCAAGGATGTAGTTGCTCAGCTTTTCAAAATCCGAATCAAGCATCGTGTAAGAGCCTGTGGTAAAATGCGAATAGGAGTTAGAGAAAGCATATTGGTCGGCTTGTGACCATGTGATTTTTGCAATTGTTTCGTTTTTTGTGTCACCGCAGACGGTGCAGGTGAAGGTTTTGATTCCTGTTGCAAAGGGAGTCGGTGCAGTTGTGATCGTGCCGTCATCAAAATCATGACCCGCGGCCGGGGTTGCATCAGTCTGATAATTGTCACCGCAGACGGTGCAGGTGTGGGTGGTGTAGCCGTCCTGTGTGCAGGTCGGATCTGTTATAACAGCAGCATAATTGTGGCCGAGCTTGTCGGTCAGTATGTCACCGCAGACGGTGCAGACCTGATCTTGTGTGCAGGTTGCAGCTGCACCCGGGGTGTGGCCCGCGGCCGGGGTTGCATCAGCCTGATAATTGTCACCGCAGACGGTGCAGGTGTGGGTGGTGTAGCCGCCCTGCGTGCAGGTCGGATCTGTTATAACAGCAGTATAATTATGGCCGAGCTTGTCGGTCAGTATGTCACCGCAGACGGTGCAGACCTGATTTTGTGTGCAGGTTGCAGCTGCACCTGCAGTGTGTCCGACAGCTGCAATTGCTTCGGTTTTTGTTTCTTCGCAGAGCGTGCAGGTGAATTCCTTTATGCCGTTTGCCGTACAGGTCGCAGGTGTGGTTACAATGCCGTCATTCCATTCATGATCGTGTATTGCAAAATGAATATTTGCATTCAGAAGAGAGTCGTTGCTTGTGCCGATGTTGATTTCATTCCACTGTGCTTGACTACCTGCATAATAAACATCAGTCAGGGCCGTTGTGTCGTAAAATGCCAATGCGTTAATATTGGTGACACTGACAGGGATGGTAATGCTTTTCAGCTTTGAATTGCCGTGGAAAGAATATGCTGCCAGTGTTTTTGTGCCTTCCTGCACGGTGCAGCTTTCTACGTTTATGCTGCTGACAATCAGATGATTGTCAATATACAGTATGTCATCCGTCCAATATGCTGCATTCTTATAATAAGGAGTATTGTAAAATGCCTGAACGCCTATAAATGTGATGCTGTCGGGCAGAGAAATTTCTTCAAGCACAGTGCAGTCACGGAATGCAATGCTACCGATTTCCTGCAGGTTGTCCGGCAGGGTAACATCCGTCAGGGAGTTGCACATGTAAAATGCGGAATCCTCAATTTTGGTTACGGATTGAGTAATTGTGATTTCCTGCAGACTGGTGCACAGCTCAAAAGCACGGATGCCGATATTCTGAAGTCCGTTACCGAGCTGAACATCCGTCAGCTTACCACAATTATAAAATGCCAGATGTTCCATTTTTGTAACACTGTCTGCAATGGTGACTGTTGTCAGGTTGTTTAAGAATGCAAAGGATTCACCGCCGATGCTTGTGATACCGTCGTTGATGACAACCTTTTTAACGGAATCCCTGACCTCGGCCCACGGTGTTTCGTCGGCTGCCTCGTAATCATCCATTGCACCGCTGCCACTGATGGTAAGTGTGCCTTTGTCAGTAAGTGTAAATGTGGCCTCTTCACCGCATTCTCCACTGAGAATTACAACGGGTACGGTGGAAGGGTCTATCGGGTCAATTTCGACAGCACTGTCCAGCTCGGCCACTGCTGTCGCATAAGGAGTGACACAGGAAAACAGCAATGCAAAAGAGAGCAGAAGCGATAAAATTACCTTTCCGTGATTTTTCATAAACAATACCTCCAACAATGGTTTAATAAAAATATAATACAATAAAAAAACATGAAAATCAATAAAAACATCATTTATCCGCAAAAAAACACCGGTATTTTAATTGATATGTGTGTTATATTTTCTGTTGATATATTTTTTTTCATTTGCACATAAATTAAATCAAAAAACGGACTACAGTCCTGCCTTTTCAGGTAAGAGGTGTAGTCCGTTTTCTTTTGGGCTGTTTTTTTAGCCCTTTTTTCTGTTGGAATTTATGCTTCTGTATTCTTTGAGACCGCTCTCTGAACAGCCTTGATTATTTCAACTGCGGGAATAATAAGTGCTGCAAGACCGAGAGAGATGAGATATGCCTTCATATCGAGGTGTGCAAAGCCGAAGAGATTAGACAGGAAATCAATTTCAACAACAGCTGTTGTAAGCAGGAACGAACCAACCATAGCAGCATAAAGAGCTACGTTATGATGTCCCTTGAATACCATAGCGATTGCAGAGCCTCTCTGTGAGCGCATATTGAAGGAGTGGAAGATTTCACACATAGCCATTGTGAAGAATGCCATGGTCATACCTTCAGAGCTGTCGGGAATGTTTCTGAAAACAAGGTGACCTGTTTCAAGGAATTCACCGATATAGAAAGCGACAATTGTAAGAACACTTACAAGCAGACCCTGGTATGCACAGTCAAAGCCGAGACCGCCTGCAAAAATACCGTCATTCTTGCTTCTGGGCTTTCTTTTCATGATGTTGTTTTCGGGCTTTTCAAGACCGAGAGCAAGAGCAGGAATACTGTCTGTTACAAGGTTGATGAAAAGAAGATGGGGAGCTTCAAGAATTGTAAAGCTCATAATGGTTGCAAAGAAGATTGAAATAACCTCTGAAAGGTTGGAGCCGAGAAGGAACTGAATTGCTTTACGGATGTTATCGTAAATTCTTCTACCTTCGCCAACTGCTGAAACAATTGTTGCAAAGTTATCGTCTGTAAGAACCATATCTGCAACGTTCTTTGTAACGTCTGTACCGGTGATACCCATACCAACACCGATATCAGCACTCTTGATAGAAGGAGCATCGTTAACACCGTCACCGGTCATAGCAGTAACATAACCCTTGTTTCTCCATGCGTTGACGATTCTTGTCTTGTGTTCGGGCTGAACACGTGCATATACAAATACGTTTTCAACGATCTTTTCG
>JAZOWJ010000258.1:0-11785 GCA_045659125.1 Acutalibacteraceae bacterium | reverse complement strand
GTAGCGGTCAGACCGGTACCGATTGCCCATACGGGCTCATAAGCGATGATGATGTTTTCAAGCTCTGCTTCGGAAACACCGCCGAGAGCAACCTTGGTCTGCTTGCGGACAATTTCGCTTGTAACACCCTGCAGGCGTTCTTCCTTGACTTCACCCACGCAAAGGATGACGATCAGACCTGCATCAAGAGCTGCACGAACACGCTTGTTGACGGTTTCGTCGGTTTCGCCGAAGTACTGTCTTCTTTCGGAGTGGCCGATGATAACATAAGGAACGCCGATTGCCTTGAGCATTTCAGCGGAAATTTCGCCTGTGAATGCACCGGAAACAGCCCAATGGCAGTTTTCGGCACCAACCTTGATGTTGGAGCCTGCGGTAGCTTCGAGAGCTGCAGAAATGTCGATGTAGGGTACGCAGAGAACAACATCACAGTCAGCATCTGCCACGAGGGGCTTCATAGCCTCGATGGTAGCCTTGGTGGTGTCGGGGGTGTTATTCATTTTCCAGTTGCCGGCAATAACAGCCTTGCGAAGAGCTTTGTTCATAATTTATATCCTCCGTGTAAAAATCGGGGAACGGGATATGTTCCCGTACCCCTTATTTCTTTTAATATCTTATTTCTCGTTGATGCAAGCGATACCGGGAAGCTCTTTGCCTTCCAGGAATTCAAGGGAAGCACCGCCGCCGGTGGAGATGTGGGTCATCTTGTCAGCGAAGCCGAGCTTCTTGATAGCAGCTGCAGAGCCACCGCCGCCGATGATGGAGATAGCGCCGGAATCAGCAATAGCCTGTGCAACGGCAGTGGTGCCTGCTGCAAAGTTTGCCCATTCGGAAACGCCCATGGGACCGTTCCAGATAACAGTGCCTGCACCCTGAATGGATTTTGCAAACAGCTCCTGAGAGGTAGCACCGATGTCAAGACCCATCCAGCCGTCGGGAATGGAGTCGGAATAGATGCGCATGCAGGGAGTGTCTTCCTTGTATTCCTTACCGATGGTGTTGTCAACGGGAAGAAGGAAGTTGACGCCCTTTTCACGAGCCTTTGCCATCAGATCACGAGCAAGATCAAGCTTGTCAAGCTCGCAGATGGAGGTACCGATTTCGTGGCCCATAGCCTTGAAGAAGGTGTAAGCCATGCCGCCGCCGATGATGATGGTGTCGCACTTATCGATAAGGTTTTCAATAACGCCGATCTTGTCGGAAACCTTTGCGCCGCCGAGAACAGCAACAAGGGGACGAACGGGATTTTCAAGAGCGCCGCCCATGACTTCGAGTTCCTTCTGAATCAGGAAGCCGACAGCAGAGGGAAGATGCGCTGCAACACCTGCGGTGGAAGCGTGTGCTCTGTGAACGGTGCCGAATGCATCGCTGACATACAGCTCTGCAAGGTCAGCAAACTTCTTGCTGAGCTCGGGGCAGTTCTTGGTTTCGCCCTTTTCAAAGCGGACATTTTCAAGAAGCATGACTTCGCCGTCCTTGAGCTCGGCTGCAAGTGCCTGTGCGCTTTCGCCGACAACGTCAGAAGCAAGCTTGACTTCCTGTCCGAGATAGCCTGCAAGACATTCTGCGACGGGCTTCATGGAGAATTCGGGGTTGAATTCACCCTTCGGTCTGCCGAGGTGGGAGCAAAGAATGACCTTTGCGCCGTTTTCAATGAGGTACTTGATGGTGGGAAGAGCAGCAACAATGCGCTTGTCGCTGGTGATGACACCATTTTCCATTTTGACGTTGAAGTCGCAGCGTACGAGAACTTTCTTGCCTTTTACTTCAAGGTTCTCTACGGTTCTTTTGTTGAGATTGCCCATAGTTTTCAGACTCCTTTTTTATGATTAAAATTTTTGACTGAATATATATCCCCTTATAAGGGGGTATTACCATATTAAAATGTGCCGATTCCGCGTTTTCCGCCCCAGAAGATATAATCTGAAATCAGCACGGCACGGCAGGGTGCCGCCTCGACCCCTTTGATTTTGATCGGCTGTGCCATGAGGAAATATTTTCCCGGCTGCACGGCTGAAAGATCGAGATTTTCAAGGATGGCGGTATTTTCACGAAGAAAGGCCTTGTGTGCAGGGGCTTCAGCACCGAAAACACCGACGGATGCAGCATCCGTGCCGATGAGCCTGGCACCTGCAAAGGTAAGCTCCTCAGCAGCGGTGACATCGAAAAAGGCTTTGCCGTTGCCCTTGACGAGAATGCGCTCGGCTTTCGGGAAAGCAGCATTGACCGTTTCACCCGTGATCAGCCCCTCCGAGCATTCCACAACCACACACTCGCCGATGAAGGCTGACAAATCTGCGTGATTGATGGGTGCACCGCCGTCAATGAAATGCAGGGGTGCATCTGCATGGGTGCCTGTGTGCAGGCAGGCGGTCAGCTTTGCCATGTTGCAGGCATCCCCCTTGCGGATTCCCGAAACCAGCTCAAGCTGCGGCTCGGGGTCGCCGGGATAAACGGGACAGTCCAGCAGATCTCTTGAAATGTCAATGATATGAAGCTCCAAGCCAATCCCCTCCGATGCAGCGGTTTTTATGCGTCAACATTGACCTTGCGGTCAATCAGATAAGCCGTTACAAGGAACACGGCAATGGACATAATCAGCGAGCAATAAACACCCGTGATCGGGTAAGCACCCAGTCCGTAGGACCATGCGAGGTTGGCTTCGCTTTCCTGCATGGAGAAGGTGAATGCGTAGTTGGCATCCACAAGCATATAAATATTGAAAGCCTTTGAGATGAGCTTTGCAATACCCTCAATAATGGCGAAGCTTGCGAAGAAATAAAGGATGGGTCCCAATTTCTTGGTTTTGCTGAACGGACGCACATGCGACAGTGTGACAGCAAAGAACACAAGCAGAACAAAAATGCATACACGGATGGCACCCTCCATGGCATAGAGGTTGACCATGGTGAAGATGATGCTTTCGTCGGGAATGACCTTACCCGATGCCTGAATGGCATAGGTGATGAACTGCCATGCGATTGCGTAGACATTATAGGATGCCGCATCGCCTGCGTTGATATACCCGCTTAAATCGGTCAGCACCGAGAACGAGCAGAACACAAGAGACAGATAGAAAACAAAGTAGCTGATGATGACACACAGAGCACCTGCGATCCACTTTGCAAGCAGCAGAGCCGAGCCGCGGACAGGCAGAGCCATGGTCAGGTGGCCTTCGGTGCCGTACATATTTCTGGTGAAGTCACCGAACACGGCAACGAGGGTGAGAATGACCGACACGATGGCGGTCACGCACAAGGCAAGCGAAACAACCAGTTTGGAAACGAGAGCCGCAACCGCACCGTTGGTTCCGAATGAGGTGAAGTCAAACAGAATCAGTGCGCCGAGCACAACGCTCATGATGAGCATGGTGATATAAATGGTAAAGGTTGCGGAGAGATTGGACTTAAAGCCGTTTTTAATCAACTTCCCAAGCATCGCCGATGACCTCCTTAAAGATTTCTTCAACGGATTTACCGGTCTGACGAAGATTGTCGATACCGGTATTCACAAGAACACTGCCCTTGCCGAGCATCAGAACATGGTCGAAGCTCGTTTCAAGGTCATTGACGAGGTGCGTGGACAGAAGCACGGTTGCATCCTCTTTGTAGTTATTCATAATGATGTCAAGAATAACGCTTCTTGCAGCAGGGTCAACACCGCCGAGCGGTTCGTCGAGCAGATAAATATCTGCTTCGCGTGCCATCACGGTCAGCAGCTGCAGCTTTTCCTGCATGCCCTTGGACATGGTCTGCACCTTCTGGTTGCGCTCAATGCCGAAGCGATCCATGAAGTCGATTGCCTTGTCACGGTTGAAATCCGTGAAGAAGTCCTGGAAATAATCAATGCAGTCGATGGTGCGGAAGCGGCCCGGAAAGAAGGTTTTGTCGGGCAGATAGGCGGTGTGCGACTTGGAAGCAATGCCGATGCGCTTGCCGTCCACCTTGACAAGACCGGAATAGTCGTTGATCAGGCCTGCAAGAATTTTAATGAGTGTGGTTTTGCCACAGCCGTTGGGACCGAGCAAGCCGACAATTCTGCCTGCAGGAATGTCAAACGAGATGTTGTCCAGCACCAGATTGTCGCCGTAGGATTTTGAGAGGTTGCGCACCTTGAACGCAAAGGTATTGCGGGTGTAGATGACAACATCGTCCTGCTGCGGGAAATACGGCTGTCCCGTTGCGGGGTTGATGTCCGAAGGGATGTAATCCATTGTATCGTCTCCTTTGTTGGGATTGAGGTTATATGTAAATATCAGTTGGTCAGAATTTGTGTCAGCAGTGCCTGCACCTGCTCATTTTTGAGAGCCTGCATGTGGCCCACACCGGGGAAATACACCGTTTGACCGGGCAGACAGGCCTTTTCCTTGTCGATCACATAGCCTGCAACATCCGCCGTTTCCTCAATGGACTCATTGAGGGCTGCCGAGGAGGTGTTCACAAGCTGGTCGCTGAGCACATCACTCGATTTCGACAGAGCAAAAAACGGCAGTGCCGAGCCTGCAAGCAGCTGCAGCTGCACACCGTCTGCCTGCAGCTGACGCAAAAGATCGGGCAGGGCACGGCGCACGGCATCAAACGCATCAGTGCGTGCTTTGAGCAGGGGCTTATCCGCAAGCAGCTCCCCGGCAAGGTCCTCGTAATCATCCGACGGACACAGTGCCCATGCTGCAGGCAGATTCAGGAACAAATCACGCACAACGGTAAAAATTTTATCGAAAACATTTTCGAGCAGACCGGGAATCATGCGGTCAAGGTCAACAAACATCCCTGCGTCCTCCTGCTTCATGACCGAGCACAGGAAGGAGGCACTTTTGCGATAGTCAAAGCTGTCGAGCAAAAGATCCGACAGCAGAAGGCTGCCGTTGAGGGGTGAGAAGCAGAAAACAAGCTTATCGAGCCTTTCGGAAGCATTGCCTTCGGCAAGGTATGCATTCACGACCGTGCTGCCGCAGCCGATGCACAGCAGGGAAATTTTTTCGCTTGCGTGTGAGGCGCAGACAGCTTCGATGGCAGCAGCAAGCTTTTTGCCGTTTTCAAGCGGATCGCCCGAAAAATCATAGGGAAAAACGTGCACATTTTCGTCACCGAGCTGTTCGCACAGTGCCTGCATAGGCAGCAAACGGAACTGCGCCTGCTTTTCCTCGTCTGTAAGCGAAGCAAAGGAATACACCGCATTGGCAAACAGACCGTCATTGACATGTGCACCCGTTTCATCGGCAGCAAAGGGAGTAAGAATATCCTTCGCCATTTGTGCGAGTGCATCCGAAAAGCCGCTGTCCTTACGGAACAGTGCCATCTTGCCGATGCGAAGCCCCAGGGTCTTCATAAAAGCATCCTCTTTGAGTGCAGGCGGCCATGCGGTTGCCTCTTCACTGCCGTTATGAACCTTGCAAAAGCCGATACCCGGCACGATCAGAACAGGGGTTTTCACGCCTGAACACCTCCCGAAAATTACTCATCGTATATAATAACACAATAATTCTTTAAATGCAAGACAAATTTTTCTGTTTCTTTCGACTGCAAGAATGCAAAATCAGCAAGCAGGAATGACAAAAAACTCCGCCTGCACTGCGGTAAAATGGAAGGCAAGAATAAACAAAGCAAGGACGTATTGCAATCATGGAAAAATTGAAAAAGCTGCCCCGCTGTGCACCACGCAAATCAAAAACAATATTCCGTCTGTCGGACACCGCAAAAACGGTTTTTCGGTATTTTGGCGCGGCAGGGACGGGATTTTTGCTGCACAATGCCTGCATTCTTGCCGACATCCGCCCCTTCGGCATTGCTGCGGTGGCTTCCCTGCCGGATGACTGCGAAATCTGGGCAGCCTTCGGCGCATCCCTTTCGGCGCTGTTGTTCTGCGATGTGCTCGGGGCACTCAAATACATTTCCGCCATTGTGCTCATTACCCTGCTTCGCATCACCGCACAAGAGCGCTTTGAAAAAGAAAACAGCGCTGTTTTTCCGATGCTGTCGGCTGCGGTGAGCCTGTGCGTTTGCTGCGTTGCGGTGGAGCTTGCAAAAGGAATCACCGCTGCAGGGGTAATTTTAAGCATCTGCGAGGGTGTGCTCGGCGGTGCAGGGGCTTTTTTGCTGCGCAATCTCATTTTATTTGCACAAAACGGCCCTGTCGGTGTGCTCAACCGCAAAAACAGAATTCTTGTTCTGCTCGCCTGCGGAGTGGGCATTTTGTCCGTTATGCCGTTTCGCCCCTTCGGCTTCCCTGTTGCATCATCGCTTGCAGGCTTAACGGTGCTTGTGGCTGCTCGTTGCGGCAAGGAAACGGGCGGTTGCCTTGCAGGGGTATGCTGCGGCTGCATAGCAGGTCTGTCGGATGACGGCGCCTATACGGTTATTTCCTGCTGCCTGGGCGGTCTGCTTTCGGGGCTTTGCATGCCTGCAAGCCGCTTTGCAGGGGTGCTTGCATACTGCATTTCGTGCATTCTGACCATGATTGCAAACGGAGTGACCGGCAATCCTGTGCTGTATTTTCTTGCAGCTGCCCTTGCAGGGCTTGTGTTTATGCTGCTGCCCGACCGTGTTCTGCAGAAAATCAAAGACAAGGCAGGCTGTTCAGACACAAAACAGCTTGCAGACGAAATGCGCCATGCGTTCAACAAGCAGCTGCAGCAGGCTGAAAATGCCGTCAACAGCTTTGCACAGACCGCTGCCGAGGTAAACGAGCGCATTTCCCATGTCAAGGCGCCAAGGGAAGAGGAAATCTGCCATTATGTGCGCAGTGTTTGCTGTTCGGATTGTCCGCGTCGGGGGCTTTGCTGGGATCATTCCCTTGCAGGGCTTCGTCCTGTTTTTCTGCAAGCACGGCAACGGCTTATCAAAGACGGCCAACTCACCCCCGTCACCCTGCCCGATCGACTGACGGCTGCCTGCCGGAAGCCCGAGGAGCTGCTGCACAGCTTCAACGAGGCCTACGCAAGATTTTTGCAGCGAAACGCGCAGAACAAGGAAATTCTTGCCGTCAAAAAGCTGGCAAGCACACAGCTGCGTACCGCAGCAGGGGTGCTCGGGGACCTGCGCAATGCACCCGACACGGCACCTGCCCCGCAGCTTCGCGATACCGTGCGGCAGCTGTTGAAGAATGCAGACATTGCCGTGGCAGATATTTATGCAGAATACGACAGCCAAAAGCGTATATTTATACATATTCAATTCAATGCAATTCCCTCAAGAAGCTGCCTGCAGGTGATTGAAGGGCTGCTTTCGGACAAGCTCAGGCAACCCTTTGCAAAAGCTGTAAGATGTGATGAAAAAGGACTTCGGTACTGTTTTTACGAGCAGCCTGCGTTCACGGTTGCCTGCGAAAGCCTGCAAAGCATTGCAGGAAGAGAGCAGATCTGCGGTGATTCCGTTGCATGCCTGCGTGACGCAAAGGGCCGATATATAGCCATTTTATCGGACGGAATGGGAACGGGTGAGCGAGCTGCCCTCGACAGCCTGATGGCAACAGGGCTGGCACAGACCCTGCTGAAGGCACACCTGAGTGTGGAATGCACCGCACGGCTTGTAAACGCGGCACTACTGCTTCGCTCACGGCAGGAAACGGTGGCAACCCTGGATGTCGCCGTGATTGATCTTTATACAGGAAAAGTGCAAATTTATAAGGCAGGAGCCTCCTTTTCCGTGCTGCACGGCAATGATAAAATTGCCGTCATTGAGCAGCAAAGCCTGCCGTTGGGCATCCTCGATGAAGCAGAAACCGTTTGCTGCGAATTCACCATGCAGGACGGCGACACCCTGTTTTTGCTGTCCGACGGTGCAGGCTCGGTGCAGCCCGAATTTTTCAGGACCCTGCACACACAGGACCTGCAGCAGGCCACACAAAGCATTATGGAAGAAGCTCTGCGATGTGCAGCCCAAGGCCGCGCCGATGACATCACCTGCCTTGCACTGCGGCTGGAAAGCTGCGAAGCACAAGCCACCGCACAGCCCGAAGCCATCCGAACCCACTCATTGGCGCACAAGTGAAAAAACAATTCTGCATTTTGTGTTTTCAATTTTGCATTCATCTTACCGTCTGTTTGTGCAAACTACACAAACGGGCGGTTAAATATTCTACCTTGCATGGCAAAAACTTACTTTAAAAAAAGAAAAATGTATTATATAATGAAACCATGAAACTATTGTTTCTGTTAAAATTTATTCTCGGAATTTTGGGAGGAAATTATTATGAGTGAAAAACTGCGTATCGGTATCATCGGCTGCGGCGGCATTGCCAACGGCAAGCACATGCCTGCTCTGTCAAAATACGACAGCAAATGCGAAATGGTTGCATTCTGCGACATTGATGAAGAAAAGGCAAAGGCAGCAGCCGCAAAATTCGGCATTGAAGGCGCAAAGGCTTATTTCGGCAGCGAAACCGCTTACAAGGAGCTGCTTGAAGACGAAACCATTGACGTTGTTCATGTCTGCACCCCCAACCGTTCTCACTCTTTCATTACAATAGATGCTCTTGAGGCAGGCAAGCACGTTATGTGCGAAAAGCCCATGGCAAAGACCTATGCAGAAGCAGTTGCCATGTGCGAGGCTGCAAAGCGCACAGGCAAGAAGCTGACCATCGGCTATCAGAACCGTCAGACCCCCGAAAACCTCTATGCAAGAAGCGTCATCGAAAGCGGTGTTCTGGGCGAAATCTACTACGGCAAGGCACTTGCCATCCGCCGCAGAGCCGTTCCCACCTGGGGCGTATTCCTTAATGAATATGAACAGGGCGGCGGTCCGCTGATCGACATCGGTACCCATGCACTTGACCTGACCCTCTGGATGATGAACAACTACGAGCCCAAGATGGTCGTCGGTAACACCTTCGCAAAGCTGCGTGACCAGACCAACACAGGCAACGCATGGGGCGATTGGGATCCTGCCAAGTTCACGGTTGAGGATTCCGCATTCGGTTACATCGTCATGAAGAACGGCGCAGTTGTTATGCTTGAATCGAGCTGGGCACTCAACATCTCCAAACCCATCGAAGCATCCTACATGCTTTGCGGTGTCAACGGCGGTATCGATACCGTTGACGAGGTCAAGCTCAACTATGTCCGCCACGGCAGACAGACCATTGAAAAGCCCAACCTCGATGCAGGCGGTGTTGCATTCTATGACGGCAACACAAGCAGCGATGCATCCGTGGTTGACATGGGTCGCTGGCTGAAGGCCATCGAAACCGACACCGACCCCTGCGTCATGCCCGAGCAGGCTGCCACCGTTACGCAGATTCTTGAAGCCATTTACACATCCGCAAAGACAGGCGAGCCTGTTTACTTTGACTAATTCCATCGGAGGACAAGAAAATGAAAATTGCCGTACAGCTTTATTCTGTTCGTGACCATATCAAGAGCGGTGAGGACCTGCTGAACATTCTGCCCAAAATCAAGGAGCTTGGCTTCGAGGGTGTTGAATTTGCAGGCTACTTCGGTGTGGATGCAGACGTTCTCAAGGCAAAGCTTGACGAATGCGGTCTGGTTGCCGTGGGCACACACATGGGTCTGCAGGATTATACTTCCGCAAACATCAAGAAAACCGCAGAATATGTTAAAAAGCTCGGCCTTATGTATGCCGGTGTCGGCGGTGCTCCCCACGGCACCTGCGCTGAAGCCACCAAGACTGCAAAGGTTCTCGGCAAGGCTGCCGAAAAGCTCGGCATTCCGACCTATTACCACAACCATACAGAGGAATTCAAGGTTTTCCGCAACGGCAAGACCGCTATGCAGGTTATGGCTGAATACTGCAAGCTTGAGCTTGACACATACTGGAGCTTCTGCGCAGATATTGACAACTATGACTACATCATGAAGAACAAGCAGGACATTATCCTGCTGCACATCAAGGACGGTATCGACCGCAAGCCCATGGCACTCGGCGAGGGCAACATCGACCTTGCCGCTGTTATCAAGGCTGCCAAGGATGCCGGAATCGAATGGATCGTGCTTGAAAACGATGATCCCGTGCCGGACGGACTTTCCGACATCACAAGAAGCATGCAGTGGCTCAAAGCTAATATTTAAGGAGAAAAACAATGAAATTAGGCGTATTCACAACACTTCTGAGCAATCTTCCGTTGGAAGAAGCTCTCAAATATTTCACCTCGCTGGGCATTGAAATGGTTGAAATCGGCTGCGGCGGTTATCCCGGAAATGCCCATGCCAACCCCGACATTCTTCTGAATGACGACAAGGCTCTTGAGGACTTCAAGGCCCTCATCAAAAAATACAATGTTGAAATCAGTGCCCTTTCCTGCCATGCAAACCCCGTGCATCCCAACAAGGAAATTGCCGCCAAGTTTGACAAGGTCATCAAGGACACCATTCTGCTTGCAGAAAAGCTTGACATTCATCAGATCAACACCTTCTCGGGCTGCCCCGGTGACTGCGAAACCGCAAAATATCCCAACTGGGTCACCTGCCCCTGGCCGAATGACTTTTCCGAGGTGCTCGAATGGCAGTGGAATGAAGTGCTTATCCCCTATTGGAAGGACACGGTTGCCTTCGCAAAGGCACACGGTGTTGACAAAATTGCACTCGAGCTGCATCCCGGCTTCTGCGTTTACAACACGCAGTCGCTCTTGCGTCTGCGTGAGGCCGTCGGCCCCGAAATCGGTGCAAACTTCGACCCGTCGCACCTCATCTGGCAGGGCATGGATCCCGTTGTGGTTATCCGCACCCTCAAGGATGCTATTTTCCACGTCCATGCAAAGGACACAAGAGTGGACAAATACAACACCGCACGCACAGGTGTGCTTGACATGACCCCCTATGCTGATGTTATGAACCGTGCATGGAGCTTCCGTTCGGTCGGCTACGGCAACGACGAGCTGTATTGGAAGGATATCGTCAGCAACCTGCGCCTTGTCGGCTACGACCATGTTCTGTCGATTGAGCATGAGGATTCCCTCATGAGCCAGAACGAAGGTCTTTCCAAGGCTGTGCAGACCCTGCAGAATGTTCTTATTAAAGAAGATGCTGCAGCTATGTGGTGGGTATAATGAAGTTAATCAACGGTAAAGAAATCTCCGCTGCGGTCAAGGAAAGAGCCGCAGCAGAGGTTGCTCAATTAAAGACAAAAGGCATTGAAGTCTGCCTTGCAGTCATTCTTGTCGGTGACGACCCGGCATCGCAGGTGTATGTCGGCAACAAGAAAAAGGCTTGCGAGGCCTGCGGTATGCGCTCTCTTGAATACAGATTGCCTGCCGACACAAAGCAGGAAGACCTGATGCAGCTCATTACCCAACTGAACACAGACAAAGCCGTCAACGGCATTCTGTGTCAGCTGCCCCTGCCCGGGCATTTAGACGAAGACACCGTCACAAGTGCCATTCTGCCCGAAAAGGATGTGGACGGCTTCCACCCTGTCAACGCAGGGCTGCTGCTGTCGGGTAAGGAGGGCTTTTTGCCCTGCACCCCTGCCGGCATCATGGAAATGCTTAAATATGAAAATATTGACTGCAAGGGCAAAAGCTGCGTTGTCATCGGCAGAAGCAACATTGTCGGCAAGCCTGCGGCACTGCTGATGCTCGCAGCCGATGCCACAGTTACCGTTTGCCATTCCCGTACCGCCAACCTCAAGGAGGTTGTTGCAGCGGCTGATATCATCATTGCGGCTGTCGGCAGACCCAATTTTGTGACAGCCGACATGGTCAAGGACGGTGCCGTTGTGATTGACGTCGGCATCAACCGCCTTGAAAACGGCAAGCTGTGCGGTGACGTGGACTTTGAAGCGGTCTGTGAAAAGGCAAGTGCCATCACCCCCGTCCCCGGCGGTGTCGGTCC
>JAZOWJ010000257.1:0-16077 GCA_045659125.1 Acutalibacteraceae bacterium | reverse complement strand
GGTATTCTCAAGCGTGTCTGCTCGAGATGCGATTGGCACGAAACCCATGAAATTCCTGTGCTGTCCGATACACCTGTTGTGGATATCGACATCACCACCTCCGGATCGCAGGCCTATGTCGGCTCGACCTATCAGCTTGTCACCGCCATCAAGCCCGCAAACGCAGGCAACAAGCAGGTTCTTTGGGAATCCTCCGATCCTGATATTGCAAGCGTAACGGCCGACGGTATGATCACCTCCCACAAGCCTGGCTCTGTTACCTTCACCGTCACCACACTCGACGGCCTGAAGACCGACAGCATCACCATCAACTTCTTCTATTCCGCAGATAATTACAACCTGATTGTTGTGGATCTGTTCGCTTGTGAGCTTGTCATGAACGGCAAGGTGATTGCAGGCGAGGGCGGAATGGCTGAAATCATCCGTGTCAAGGCCGGCGACACCCTTGCATTCACTCTCAATCCCACCACCGCGGAATACCTGAATCAGGGCGGCTACATCCTGACCGCAAACGGCAGTAACGTTGCTCCCGATGCAAACGGCGTTTACTACATCTATAACGTGCATGAAAACATCGAAATTTCGGCACTGCCCACCATCGGCAAGCCCGAATTTGACGATGACCAGCAGTATGATACCGATGAAGTACCCGAAAAGAGCATCTTCGCCAAGATTCTCGAATTCTTCGAGCGCATCATGGATTGGTTCAGAAATCTCTTCAAATAAGAGCAGAAAGCATACCGCCGCAGGCTGTCCTGCGGCGGTATGTCATGTTATTCTTTCAAAAAACACCTTGCAAAAGAATACAATAAAATGTATTATGTATATATATGACTTAAAATCGGAAATGAAAGGAGGTTTTTTCTTTGTGGATCTGTAAATACTGCGAAATGCAGAATAATGACTGGGAAACCGAATGCTTTTTGTGCGGTAAGCCGCTGAAGGAGCCCGAACCCGTCGCAGAAAAGGAAGAAAAAAAGAAAACACCCCCCACCAATGTTGCAGACAATCCTGCCTACAGGGAAGTGCAGCCTGATGAGCACGAGCCGTTGGGAGGCTTTGAATTTCATATCGACTCTGATGAGATATATGAGGAATATGATCCGTTTGAGGTGTCCATTGAGGCGGAAGAATTTGAGAATGTCACCGATGAGCAGGAGATTGAACGGGAAGAGCCTGCAGATGAGGTGACCGAGCCGCAGCAGCCTGACTATTCGCGTTTTGCAACTGCGCTCGGCGCTGTTTTTTCAACCGAATTAACGGAAAAAGAAAAACAGGTGCGTGAGCAGTCCCCTCAATCGCAGGAGGATAAAAAGAAGGAGCCGTCCTATCTTGCGCGTATGTTTGAGTATACCGAAGGGGAAGCACCGAAAACGGCGGATACAACGCAGAATGCAGAAGCAACAAAGGTTGCGGATGCAACAAGCAGATTTTATTCCGGTCGTTCAACCCCTGCACAGCAAAATGCAGCAGCTGAAGCCGAAGGTCCTGCACAGCCGTTTGTGTACGGAGCTGTGACGGACACCTCTGCGCCCAAGCCCAAGGAGGTCAGGCTGGAGGATCTGCTTGAAATCATTCAGAATAAAGACTCCGACAGCATCACGGAGGAAATCCGCCGCAAGCAGGAAAAGCAGAAGAAACAGCAGCCTGCGGACGATGTGCCGCAGAAAAAAGCACAGAAACGGGCGGTTAAAAAAGAAAATCTTGCCCGTCAGCGACAGGAAACCGTTGCCATGGTCAGCAAGATGATGGTGGTTGCCTCGCGTGTGGTTGTTGTTGTGTTCTCATTGCTTACATTGCTGTATATCGGCATGAGTGCATGGAGCGGCTATGCCGACAATGCTCCTTATATGCTTGATGAAATTTTTTATATGTTTGAGCTGCAGCTGCGTGAGGTTCTGGAATCCATGAAGCTCGGATTTTGATGAAAGGAGGCCGTTTTTATGTTTGAACTCGTCGGAACATTTTTTGAATTGTTCATTCTGGTTGTCGGTGCCGTGAGCGCCGTGCTCGGCATTCTGGCTTCCTTGCTAGCTCTCAGCCGTAAATATGCGGACGAAATCAAGCCGATTGTGAATTTTTCCAAGCTTTTTGCCGTGCTGTTCCTGTTTGCACCTGCCGTGCTGTGTCTGTTTGGTGATCCGATGCAGCTTGAATCGAATATGACCACAGCAGGCACATTGTATTCCTTGTTTTCCATTGTGTGGCTTGTTGTGTTTGTGCTCGGCAGCATTGCCTATCTTGTGAATCTGCCCGGACAGAAGGACTCCAAAAACACTCCTCCCACATTGTATATTTCCGCATTGTTTTTCCTGGTAATTTCCGTTTTGCTGGGATGGCTGTTCTCTTAAAATGAATACACGGAGGGGCTTGTGATGCGTAAAAAGGTAAAAAATCAACAAAAAAAGCACACGGGAAAAATCATTGCCGTGTGCATTTTCGGCTTGCTTGCCGTGCTTATTGCCTGTGTGGCAGCAGACCTGCTGCCGCCCTGCACCACCATTGCAAGGGGCTTTGTTGAAATCGGACTGGACTATATTTCTTTGGACGGTGCCGATGAAAGGGTGAAAAAGACGAATGTGCAGGCAGCCCTCGAAAACGCAACCGACAATGTGTCGCATCCCTTTGTGCTGGCAACGGCCGAGGAATTTGAGAATGTGAAAAAAAGCCTGTCTGCAGGTGAAAACGGCAATGAATATATCAACGGCTACTATGCCCTTGCCAAGCGCTATGCGGATGCGCTGCTGACCGATGAAGCGCGTGCACAGCCGCTTGCCTATGAGCTTGACGAAGAGGACGCCATTCTCGAAATCTGCCGTGAAACACTTGAACGAATCATCTGCCTCGGACTTGTCTGGCAGGTGACAGGCGATGAAAAATATGCAGACCGTGCTTGGAAAGAGCTCGAAAATGTCTGCAATTACGAGAACTGGTGTCCGACCCATTTTCTTGACACGGCAGAAATGAGCCTTGCCGTGGCGGTCGGCTATGACTGGTTTTTTGATTATCTGGGTGATGCGCAAAAGGATATTCTCACCACCGCCTTTCTCGAAAAGGGTCTTGCACCTGCAAGAAGCAAAAATCACTTTGCCAACTGGTGGGTATGGAGCAAAACCAACTGGAATGTTGTCTGCTATGGCGGTATCGGCATGGCCTGCATGGTGTTTTATGAGCACTGCGAGGCCGATGCGGTGAAGCATCTGACCATGGCCTACAACAATATGCCCATGCATTTCGGCAATTTCACACCTGACGGTGCCTATGCCGAGGGGCCCGGCTATTGGGAATACGGCGCAAGCTATCTGACCTATTTCATCAAAACGAGCAAGCAGTTTCTGGGCTCTGATTTCGGTCTTTCTGCCCACGCAGGTGTGGATGCACTCGGTGCTTTCCCCGTTTATATTTCTTCCCCCACGGGTGTGTTCAACTACGGCGACAACAAGCAGCAGCCCTTGTACAGCCCCGTGCTTTACTATTATGCAAACGAATTTGCAAATCCCCTGACAGGACAGTATCAGAATAAATTTCTTACATACGCGTTTGACGGACAGCCGTTGTCTGCCGAAAATCTGCAGTCCGTGCTGGCTTCACATGAAGCCGCAAGGGAAGGGGCTCTGAGTGCCCTCTGGTATTGCGAAAATGCCGATGAAGCCGATTTTGATACACTTCCCAAAACGGTGCATCTTGCATCATCCGCAGGGGAGGAGCTTGTTATCATGCGTTCCTCTTACACGGATGAAAATGCGACTTATGCTGCCATCAAGGGCGGCTATAACTACACCAACCACGGTGATCTCGACATCGGCACCTTTGTTTTTGATGCACTCGGTGTGCGGTGGGCAGAAGAAAACGGTGCAGGCAACTACGATGCACCCGGCTATTTTGTACCCACCTACGGCGGCGGCCGTTGGAAGGTCTACGAAAAGCGGGCCGAAGGTCAAAACACACTTGTCATCAATCCGAGAGAGGGTGAGGACCAGTTTGCTTTTGCACACGCATACATCAATGAGCTGACTGTCACAAAAAAAAGCGATGCAGACACGGCCACCATGGAGGGCGGCACGGCTGTTATCCACATGCCCGAGGCATACCTTGAAAGCGGTGTCGAAAGCGTGGTACGCACCTTCAGCCTGCATGATGATTACTCTGTGCTGACCATCACGGATGAGATTGTCTGCAAGAAGCCGAGTGAAATTTATTGGTTCATGCACACCAAGGCGGACATTGAAATTGCCCCCGACGGCAGAAGTGCCCTGCTGACCATCGACGGCAAGCAGTGCAAGGCAGAATTGTCGGGTGACGGTGTGTTCAGTGTGATGAAGGCCGAAAGCCTTGTCTATCCCGATTATGAATACAATAAGGAGCTTTCCGTGCATAAGCTGGCCGTTACGGTGGAGCAGGCACAAACCGCAACGATTGTTGTCACCCTGACACCGATGGAATAAATGACGGTTTGTTGCACAACCCGTCATAATGATATGCACCCCGTTGGGGCGCATGATATCACACCTGCGGTGTGATGATATACGCGTTGCGTATGATATATTTGCATTGCAAATATTGCGGAAGCTGTCGCTTATTCCGCTTCGCTCTATATTATTTTCTATAATTCGGAGCGAAGCGACCCGCAATATTTTCCGCAAGGAAAATATATCATTCATCATATCGAAGATATATCATATCCGCGAATGCGGATATATCATTTGTTTTTTTTATCTGTATCAGCCCAAAGGAGTAAAACTTATGGACTACCTTACCCCGACGCAGATTGCCGAAAAATGGGGCGTTTCACGCAGAAGTGTGCGCCAATATCTTGATAATGACCGCATTGCGGGTGTTTTGCGCATCAACAACCGTATTCTCATTCCTGCTGATGCCGAAAAGCCTGCGGATCTGCGTTTTTCTGCGAACAAGAGCAAGTTCGCTCCGACACCTGCATTCAATCCCTTTGTTTTTACGGTCGGCTGTTATAACCCCGGTGAGGCCGAGGCATTTCTTGACAGTCTTGAGGATAAAGAAAAACGAACCATCGGACTTGCCGAGCTTGCCTATTATCGCGGAGAGGCTGAACGCACACACGAGCTGACAGCATCGCTGTCAAATGCAAAAAATTTGCAGACGCAGATTGGTGTGCTGCTGATGGGGGTTGTTTCCTCCATGCTCACCGATGATGCACAGCGCATTCTCAATCATTACAGAATTCTCAATCGTGTTTCCGATGTTGCTGCAAAGGATCCGAAATTTGCCAAAACGGGACAGCTGTTCAGCCTTTATTGCAATATTATTGTGCATAATACGGCGGCGATTGTGCTTCCCGATTTCGGTGTGGATGCATTTGCGGTCGAGGAGGCACTCAAGCCGATGGCAATCTATGCCTTTTCCCGTTATCTTGTGTTGACGGGAGAAGCCAGACGCGGAATCGGTCTTGCGGAGGGTACGCTGATTATGATGAAGCCGCTGCGTCCGATTTCAGCTGTTTATCTTGCTTTGACCATTTCGGCAGGCTATATTTCAATCAACAACTGGGACAGAGCCGAATACTATTTCCGCTATGCATGGTCACTTGCCGAAGCCGACGGCATCATTGCCCCGTTTGCGGAATTCCGCTGCCTTCTGTCGGGACTTACCGAGAGGTGTCTGCGTGCGGAAAACCCCGAAGCCTACAAGCGGGTGATGGAGCTTTCTGCTGTTTATCTGCATAACTGGATTTTTGTTCACAATGCGCTGACAGGGAATACTGTTTCCGATAAGCTTACACCGACTGAGTTCAATGTGGCCATGCTTGCCTCGCGTGGTGCATCCAACAACGATATTGCAGAAATGTTGAATATTTCGGTGCATTCCGTGCGAAGTCATCTTCGCAATATCTTCAATAAGGTCAACATCGACTCCCGAAAACAGTTGCGTGAATATGTTTTGTAATAAAACTGAAATTTTTATTACGCCAGAAATGGCATAATGCGCTATTTCGCAGGAAATCAGAATTTGCGTTATTGTGAAAAAAATGTGACAAATAAAACACGGATGTTTTTTTGCATCCGTGTTTTATTATGCCCAAAGTGGCATAATATTATCGTCCAAAATAGAATCTGCAAGGGGGACGAATTTTATCCTGCTAAAGTGGTATCATTAAACAAAATAAACTAATTTTATTATTTTATTTTTGTATAATATTGTCAGGAGTTGGAAAAATGAAAGTTGAAAAAAGCTTGATGGTCGATGCACAGGACCAGAATTGTTATGAATATCTGATTGAGTGCACGGAAGGCTACGGCGAGTACAAGGCCGTGCAGCACATGGACAAAATCACAATGCGCAGTGAATTCCTGCACGATGTGGACTGCTTTGCTGCTTACATGAAAAATGAGCTCGGTCTGAAGCGCGGCGATGTTTACACCGTCTTTATGCCCACCACCGTACAGAGCATCGTTTCGTTCTACGCACTCAACAAAATCGGTGTCATCGTCAATTTTGTGCATCCGCAGCTGCCTCCCGAGGTGCTCAAGGAAGCCATTGAGGAATGCAACTCCAAGGGTGTTATGATTCTTGACCTGCTGTCACGCAATTATGTTGATGTTATCAATGCATCGGGTCTGCCCTGTGTTGTCTGCTCGTCCTCGGACTATGCCTCTCCTGTCAAGGAAGCCGCCTGCAAGGTCGGCGAAGGCCTGCTGAAGGCAATCTTCCCCAAAATCAACAAGCGCACCTCTTATCGCGAGGTCATTTCCAAATATCCGCCCGAGCCCGGTCTTTCGGGCAATGCTGATGATATTGCCGTTTATCTGCACGGTGGCGGAACCACCGGCAAGAGCAAGGTCATCAAGCTCACAAGCCGTGCCATCAACGAGCTTGCCTGCCGTGTTTCCAAGCTTGACAAAATTGAAGATCCCGGTGAAGAAGCAGAAGTCATCGTGCTTCCCCTGTTCCATTGTTTCGGCCTTTGTGTCGGTATTCACATGGCCATGTGCAATGCAGGCCGCATCATCCCCATGATGCAGTTTGATGCCAACATTTTCACCAAGCTCATGCGCAAGAACCGTGTTATTGCCGTTGTCGGCATTCCCGTTATGTTCAAGAAGCTTATGCGTCACAAGAATTTTGACGGTCCGTGGCTGAAGAACATCCGTATGATGTTCTGCGGCGGTGATGACTGCTCGGATCAGTTCCTGGACGATTTCAATGCCGTGCTTGAAAAGAACGGAGCACCCGGCAGACTGCGTCAGGGCTACGGTCTGACAGAGGTCGGCTCTGTTTGTACCGTTAACTCCAACACCAAATACAAGCGCGGCTCCATCGGCTGGCCGCTTGAGGGGCTGCGTGTTGAAATCTGGGACGACAACAACAAGAAGGTCCCCGACGGCGAGGTCGGCGAAATCGTTATTTCCGGTCCCACCATCATGTCCGGCTACTACAGACCCGGTGCACCCGAAAACGATGGCCTTTACATCGACGAGGAAGGCACAAAATGGGTCAAGTCCGGTGACCTCGGCTACCGTGACAGCGACAACTATTTCTATTTCGCAGGCAGAAAGAAGAGAGTTGTCATCATTTCGGGCTACAATGTTTATCCCATTGACATTGAAAAGTTCATTCAGGATTCCTTCCCCGCAATCAAGGGCTGCTGCCTTGTAAAGGGCTATAGCCCCGAAGGCAAGATCCTGCTTCGCTTGTTCCTGTCTGTCAAGGAGGATACCAATAAGGAAGAGCTCGAAAAGAATATCATCAAGACCGTCGGCGAGCACTTCTCGGAATTCTCCGTGCCCAGAGAATTCCGTTATCTGGACACCATGCCCGAAACACCCCTCATGAAGATCGACTTTATGCTTCTGACCCAGAACAAGCCCGAGGATGCTGTTTACGGCGCATAATTCAAAAAACAAGTTGTGTTTTTCATAAGATGCCTCTTTTTGAACACAAAAGCCGTCCGTAAGGGCGGCTTTTGTGCGCAGGTAATTTTTTTCTTTACTTTTTTTTCTTTTCATCGTATTATAGAAGCAGCTAAATCAAAGGAGAAAAATATGGAACAGAACAAACTGCAAAATATGCCCGACGCAACGGCAAAAAGTCTGCGTTTTAATAAAGACGGCAAATTCAGCATCATGCACATCACCGACACACATCTTGACCATGACAACATCGATGCATCCGTGTGGCTGATTGCAGCTGCCTGTGACCGTGAACAGCCCGATCTTGTTGTTGTGACGGGTGACAATGTGCAAAACGATGATGATGCGGCTGTTACCAAGGGCTATATCGACAGGCTCATGACTGTTTTTCAGACACGCGGTATTGCCACGGCAATTGCATTCGGCAACCATGACAGCGAGGTCGGCGCCATGACCCGTGAGGAGCTGATGGCATATTACAACATCTATTCCTGCTCGGTTTCGGTGGATGAGGGACCCCTGCTTTCGGGCTGCGGCACCTACAACATCCCCATTCTGGCCTCCGACAGTGACGAAATGCGCTTCAATGTGTGGGTGTTTGACTCCAACGACTATGACGGCAACGGTCACTACGGCAATGTCAAAAGGGATCAGGTGGATTGGTACAAGGCAAAAAGTGCCGCCATTGAACAGGAAAACGGCAAAAAGGTGCATTCCTTTGTATTTCAGCACATGATCGTGCCCGAGGTGTACGATGCCCTCATCGAATGCAAGCACAGAAAGCTCTACTCCTTTGAACACATCAACAACAAGGGCACCTATTATTACTTTAATCCCAGAGGAATCAACTTCGGCACCCTCAACGAAACACCCTGCAGCGGCTACGAAAATGATGGTCAGTTTGATGCCATGGTCGAGCGCGGGGATGTGCTTGCCATGTTCACAGGACATGACCACACCAACGCATTCGGTGTCAAGCACAAGGGCATTGATATTGTGAATTCTTTAAGCAGCCGCTACAACCGCGATGCATTCTCCTCGCAATACGGCTACAGAATGCTGTTTGTGGACGAAAAAGCCCCCTCTGTTTACACCTCCCGTGTGGAGCATTGGTTCAATATGCTTACGGACGAGGATGCAAAAAGGGCAAAAATCAAGGGTGATGCGTATGCAGCAGACCTCATCAGAAGTGTACTGCTGAACGGCTTTCGCGAAAAAATCTTCCTGACCCTCTGCCGCAAGGGCGGCGCCCTGCTGTCGGGAAGAAAGGTAACATACAAGCATTGATATGCACAAAATCCCGTCGGAAAGCTCCGACGGGATTTCATTTTGATTTTTTTATTTCAGGAAGCCCTCGAGGATGATTTCCTCGGCTTCTTCTTCATTCAGGCCGAAGGTCATGAGTTTGAGCAGCTGATCGTTGTTGATTCTGCCGATGGCGGCTTCGTGGATGATCTGCGCATCGGGGTGATTTGCGGTGATGGCAGGTACGGAGCGGATTTTTGCGTTATCCATCAGAATTGAGTCGCACTGGATGTGTGCACGGCAGGCGGCATTACCGACCGCATTCGGGAAGAACACCTGCGAGGACTCGTCCTTGCCGACAGAACGCGAAATGATCTGTGCAGAGGAATCCTTGCCGTTGAGGTCAATGGTCATATCCGATTCTGCAACCTGTTTGCCGTGGGTCATCAGGCGCTCGGTGACAACAAGCTTTGCGTTTTCGGCAAGCTGCGCGGTGGTTTTGCGCTTGGTGGAGTCAATGCCCTTGATCTGCACACTTTCCATTTCGCAGACAGAGCCTGCGTCCATAAAAATCTGCGTTTCGGGATTCATGATGCGGCTGCCCTCGCCGTCCCCGTCACCGTAGTGCTTTTCAACATATTTCACCTTGGCATTTTTGCCGATGAAGAAGCGGTGAATGCCGTCGTGGCGGCTTTCGCTGCAGCCCGAATTGTGGATGCCGCAGCCTGCAACGATGGTCACATCTGCACCCTCGCCGATGTAAAAATCATTGTAAACCAGCTCTGCGTGACCTGTTTCGGTGATGATAACGGGAATGGAAACAGTTTCGCCGACGGTAAAGGGCTTGATGGTGATATCAATACCGGGCTTGTCCGTTTTGTTGGTGATGTTCACGTTTTCGGTGACCACTCTGCCTGCGGCAACACCGTTTTTGCGGATGTTATAAGCACCGTCGGTGGGCAGGAAGGACATATCGGCAATTTGGGTCAACAAATTAAAATCAAGTTTTTCAAGCATTGGCTGATCCCTCCTCGTTGCCTCGCAGACCGCATTTGCGGTCAAATTCACCCAAAAGGGTAGGGAATACATCGTCCTTATTGCCGCGGGTACGGATCTTGCCGTCTGCAATGACGATGATTTCATCTGCAAGCTGCATGATGCGCTCCTGGTGGGAAATGATGACGGTGGTGCTTTGGCTGTTTTCGTTTCTTGCCATGCGGAATGACTCTACAAGCATGGTGAAGCTCCACAGGTCAATGCCTGCCTCTGGCTCGTCGTAAATTGCCATCATGGGCTCTCTCGCCATGAGGGTTGCAATTTCAATGCGCTTGACCTCGCCACCCGACAAGGAGGTGTCAACCTCGCGGTTGAGGTAGTCCATCGAGCAAAGACCGACACGGGTGAGGTATGCACAGCATTCGTCCTCGGGCAGCTCACTGCCGTGGGCAAGGCTTAACATTCTGCGCACGGTCATGCCCTTGAAGCGGGGCGGCTGCTGGAATGCATAGCCGATGCCTTTTTTTGCACGTTCGGAAACGGAAAGATTTGTAATGTCCTCACCGTTGAACAGGATCTGTCCTGCGGTGGGCTTTTCAATGCCCATAATCAGACGGGCAAGGGTGGACTTGCCGCCGCCGTTGGGGCCTGTGATAACATAAAATTTGCCTTCATCCAAAGAAAGACTTACATTGTCGATGATGCCGAGTTCCTTGCCGTTGGTTTCATCATTGACAACAAAACTCACATTTTTCAGTTCTAACATGGGGTCTCCTTATATTTATGTGTATATGTTTTTCAACTTCGGTTCTATTATACCAAAAGAATGCGCAAAAGAATGTGACTGAATCACATTGGCAGATATTTTTTTGCAAAAGCAAAAAAGCTTTGCGTTTCGTAAAAGGACGGCTTAGCAGCAGACGGGTTTAAAAAATAAAAAAGCCCGTTTTCTGTTTATTCCGCAAAATGATCCTTCATAAACTGAATGCGCTTTGCAATTGCGTCCTTTGTGACGGATGCCTTCTGCACAATGTCATAGCCGTGCATAGTGCCTTTGGTTTCGTTGATCGCAACGGTAGCACCTGCATTCTGCAAGGCCGTTGCGTAGGCGATTGCCTCATCATGCAGGCAGTCAAATTCAGCCGTTTCAAAAAAAGCAGGAGGTAAATTTTCAAGGCAGACTGCTTCCATGGGAGACGCATAGCAAAGGTCTTTTACCGTCGGGTCGGGCAGATATCCGTCCCACATTTTCACATTCAATTTGCTGTTCCACATGGGGGTGTCCGTAAATTTTTGTTGCGAATCTGTTTGCATTCTGCGATCCGTAACGGGATATATCAAAAGCTGAAACAGGGGGACAGGCACATTCCGATCCCTTGCCATGAGTGCAACGGCTGCTGCCAATGCACCGCCTGCGCTGTCACCGCCAACGGCAATTTTGTTTTTGCAGATTGCAAGCCGATCGGCATTTTCATGCGTCCACAGCCATGCCGCAAAGCAATCCTCTGCAGGCGTGGGAAACGGAAACTTCGGGGTCAGGCGGTAATCAACAAAAACGACCTTGCAAGGGGTCTGCAGGCAATATTGCTTTGCATTTTTGTAATGGTATCCTGCTGCGCCGAAGAAAAAACCGCCTCCGTGAAAATACACAAGGCAACGATCCGTCTGCACATTTCGCGGCTGCATGATGAAAACACGAACGGTTGTGCCGTCAAAAGAGGTGAATGCTTCTTCGGTCACTGCCATTTCTTTGTCCCGCAATAATCCGACAGGCGGCTGAATAAACACATTCATCATCCCTGCCATGCGGGCACTGCGGATGGGCGGTGCAAACATGGAAAACGGAAAGAAAGCCTTGTCAAATGCGTATTGCACTTAATCACCTTTTTTTTGAATATTTCAACTGTAAATTATATTATATACAATTTTTATATTGTACGCAAGAGGAAAATGAACAAAAAACAGGGACTGCAGTGCAGTCCCCTGAAATGATACTTATTTTACTGGGTCAGGCCGCCGAGCAGACCTGCAATACCGCCTTCGCCGAACAGCTCAGTGAAGATTTCGGAAATGGCTTCCCAGATCTGTCTGAAGATGTTGAAAATGGTGCTGAAAAGATCAAGCATTTCATTTTCCATAACACCCTGCACATAAACGGTGTGGTTGCTTGTGATGTTGGTGATGGTGAAATAGCCTTCGGAGTCAGCCACTGCAGGAGAAATACCTTCAAGCAGCTCTTCCTTTTCGAGGTCGGTCCAACCGTTGCCGGCAAAGACATAAACCTGATATGCAGACTTGTTGTATTCTTCTTCAAGCTCAACACGGAAGCTGAAGGACTGGCCGTGCTTGACAACAACCTCACCGACCTCGCTGTTTCTGCCGTAAACGGTGTAGCCTACGGAATCAATTGCAGGAAGGGAAATGGTGTAGGAGTTGTAATAGGTGGAGTCGTTGACCCAGGAGCTGTAGGTGATTTCACTGCCGGTGGTAACAAGGATGGGGCATGCGTTCTGGCTGAAGGGAATAACAACACCGTTGCACTTTACGGGGAACAGCTTGTCGTCAAATCTGTCTTCATTGCCCTGCTCCTGAATGAGAACACGGACATACAGATAGGTGTTGTATTTGACAGGCAGATATTTGCTGTTGTTGATGGGGTTAACACCGTCATCGGCAATAGCAAGGTATTCATCAAGCTCAACCTCAACATCACCGTATGCATCATTTTCGTTGCTCAGATAAACACGAATGTCGATCTTGTCTGCAAGGTTGACATTGGAGGCGGTGAGATCTGCAAATTCAACATAGCAGGTAACATTTTCCTGACCGGTAACGTTTTCACCTGTCATTTTGCCGTAAACGTGAACCTCGTCAACCGCATTGAGCTGACCGTTGACAACAAGGTGTGCACCCTTTTCAACGGTAAGAGAGGAGTTGTAGGGCACGTTCAGAACACGGCCGGAGGGAACAACAAAGGTGCAGCCGGAACGGATGATATAGCTTTTTCCGTTGACCCATTCGGCCTCGGTCTTTTCAAATACATACTGGCTTACAGAACCGTCTGCGTTACCGAATTCAACAACATCTGCAGTTTCAGCAAAAGCGATGGTGGACATTGCACCGGCAAGCATCAGGGCACAAAGGAGAACGCTGATAAATTTTTTCATGAGATTTACCTCCTGTTTTTTTACACAGTTATACGGTTCTATTATAATTATTTTTCAGGTCCTTGTCAATGTTTTTTACAATTGTTTATTTTCTTTATATATTTTTAACAAATTAAGGATTGTTCTTTTTGACAAACGGCACATTGCAATTTGTTTTTTGAAATGTTAGAATAATTTTATCATGTTTTGAAAGGGTTTTTTGTATGAAAAAAATCATTTCCGTTTTACTTTGTATTGCTCTTGCTCTCGTCGGGCTGATGCCTGCTGCAAGCGCCATTCCTGCCGAATGTGAGCAGCTGCCCGTGGTTGTTGTGCCCGGCTACAGTGCTTCTCCTCTGATTTATTACGGCGAGGACGGCACACGCGAGCATGTGTGGGGACTTGATTTTGATGCCATTCTCGGCAAAGCACTCGGCAACATTGCAGGCATTCTCAAGGGACTCGGCCTTGCAATCACCGAAATTGACCCTGCCTACCTTGCGGACCTCGTCGGTGACGATTTTGAGGAATTTGCAGGCAAGCTCAAGTGCAATCCCGACGGCACAAGCATGTATAATGTTGTTCCCCTGTTTGACAACACTGCAGAAGCAACCAATGCAAAAAACATTTCCGAGGAATACGGCGACGAAACCTCCTACCAGTGGGAAACCGATATCATCGGTGCCATCCGCGAGGCTGTCGGCGGCATGGAATTGTTCTATAACTTCAACAATGACTTCCGCATGGGTGCCATTGAAAATGCACACAGACTGCGTGCCCTGATTGAGGATATTCTTGCTTCAACAGGTGCCGAAAAGGTCAACCTTATTGCCATCAGCCACGGCGGTCAGGTGTCGGCGACCTATCTGAATCTGTATGCAGAGGATCCCCTTGTCAACAATGCGGTGCTGACCGTGCCTGCCATCGGCGGTGCAGCACTTGCCTATGATATCATGACCAACAGCATTGTTTTTGATGAGCTGACCCTTTTGCACTTTGTTGAAAACGGCATGGTACTCGAAGAGGACTATCATATTCTTGTGGAAGCACAGCAGCTGGGCTTTCTGGATGCACTGCTTGAGAATCTTGTGCCGTATGTCGTCAACATCATCGGCTACTGGGGCAGCATCTGGGATTTCATGCCGCTTGATTATTACGAGGATGTGAAGGCAGAAATGCTTGACCCCGTTGCAAGCGCTTTGCTGATTGAAAAAAGCGATGCCATGCACACCCTTATGAAGACCATGAATGAGCGCCTGACCCTTGCCGAGGCAAACGGCGCAGACATCAGCATCATTGCAGGCACGGGCAATCCGTCCGTAACGGGTCTGCAGGAAAACAGCGACGGCATCATCACCACCAATGCCTCCACGGGTGCGACCTGCGCACCGTTCGGTCAGCGCTTTGCAGACGGCTACACACAGCTGGTTGCAGGTGACAGATACTATGTTTCTCCGTCAATGGAAATTGATGCCTCCACCGCCTACCTGCCCGACAGCACATGGTTTGTGGACGGCTTGTTCCACGGCATGACCTATTGGGATGAATACTCCAGAGAGCTGATGTATATTCTGCTTTTGACAGAAGATATCGACTCGGTGTGGGATGACCCTGCGTATCCGCAGTTCCATGCCGCCATGAACGCAAGCTACTCGGTGCACGGCGCATTCGATGCAAGCAGTGACGGCTATCTGACAACGGATGACACTGCCTTCGTGATCACCAACCTTTCAAAGGAGCACACCCTGCAGATCACAAGCATCATCCCCTCGCAGCTGCCTGTTGAAATCACCCTTCCCCTCAAGCCCTTGGCACCCGGCGAAAGTGTTACCGTGAATGTAACATGGAAGGACGAGCCGACCGCCCTGACCAAGGGCAGTGTACGCATCGGCTACACACTGTACGGCAACCTGATTCCCCTCGGCAGCCGTACCCTTGATTTTACGGTGCTTTCGGGTGAGGATGCTCCGCTTAATGCCGACAATCTGCTGACAAATGCAGCCGACAAGAGCCTGACGGAAAAATACCTCGGCGAAAAAATCAGCGGTATGCTTGAAAAGCTCGGACTTCTTCCCCTCTTTGAAAACACCTTCATTTTCTTCAAGGCACTGGCAGGCTTTATCTCTGCCGTCATCAACAAATAAAGGAGAACAGATATGAATATTACCGTGTTTCCCGTTTCGTCCCTTGAAAAAGTATTCCGCGATGAACAGCCTGCAGCATACCTGAAAAGCATGAGCCTGCTGACCGACGAAAAAGGCAGTGTGCAGTTCGCATTCTGCGCCGACGAGGACGGCGAGGTCAATGTGCGTGTTGCAAGCGGTGTTAATGTGAAGGCCTATTTTGTGCAGGAGGTCTACGCAGGCAAGGCTGCCTACGATGACCATGACGATTGGGTGCTTCGTGAAGGCAAAAGCGGTATGTATCCCGATGTGCTCGCAGATTTCGGTGCACGCATTGCCGTTAAAAAAGATGAGTGGTACAGCATCTGGGTTGAGCTGATGCCGACCGAGGGCAGTGCAGGAAAGCACACACTGACCGCAAGCATTATTGCAGGTGATACCTGCGCAAGTGCGGAAATTCCCGTCACGGTTTATGCGCAGAAAATTGCTGACCAGACACTTATCTGCACGCATTGGTTCCATTCCGACTGCCTGCATTCTTATTATAAGGTTCCCGTTTTCAGTGAGGCTTATTGGCGCATCACCGAAAACTTTGTCAAAACCGCCGTTGAGCACGGCATCAATTTCCTGTTGACCCCCTTGTTCACACCGCCTCTCGACACAAAGGTCGGCGGTGAAAGA
>JAZOWJ010000256.1:0-8990 GCA_045659125.1 Acutalibacteraceae bacterium | reverse complement strand
TAACTTCACCCCTGCACAGCTGGCGGTTGCCGATTGCAATGCAGACGGCATTATAACAGCAGACGATGCAAGAAGTGCATTGCGTATGGCGGTCGGTCTTGATATTGATATGTTGGCACAATCGCGCATCTTCCGTTCAGGACATTTTGCCTGCCAAGGTACTGTCGTCAATGATGAAACCGCTACGGATATTTATTTTGCAACAGATAAATCCACATTCCTGCTTTCAACAGATCTGGATTTCGGTGATATGCTTGGAATTGGACAAACAAATATGGTCAATGTTTCTTATCTTGTTACGCCGGACATTACTTATATGTGCAGCAATACGCATCAGATATATACATCACTGACAGAAGAAAATCTGAATAACATGGGCTACAACACAGCCGAAGAAATGTTCAAAGTGATTGACGTATCTGATTTTGCATTTAAGCTTTCTGCGGACGATGAACCGATTTCTGCTGAAATGATTACGAAAAACGGCAAGCCCGTCACCTGCTATACATTCAAAACAACCGGCAACGGACAGCAAAAGCATTATGTAAGTGCAGACGGAAGTCTCATTCTGGTGGAAGATTTCAACTATAGAGGAACCCTGCAAGCAAGTCTTTCCCTGTATTCCATCACAAACAATCTGCAGAGAGCGATGCTTGCACTGCCTGATGATTACACAGAGGAAAGCATCTTAAACTTCTTTCTATCCCTGCTGCCTGATCAATCTGTTGAAATTCAATAAAAGCAAACAAAATCTCTCCTGATGGGGAGATTTTTTTATTGCAAGGTTGACAAATTTTCTCTTAAGGATTATACTGTTTTTATCTGTAACAGGAGGAAATATTTATGAAAAAGTATCTCAGCATTTTACTTTCCGTTCTCATTTTAGTCGGTGTGATGGCACCGTGTGCCGCTGCAGCAGACACAAGCGAATGCGATTGCGGATTCAACCCCGTTATTTATGTCGGTGCACTCGGCTGCTCGGACATTGTTCGCGATGCGGGCACTGAAAATGAGCAGAAGCTCTGGCAGATTGACACCAACTATCTTCTTGAATGCATCGCACCGCAGCTCGGAACGCTTGCAAAGGCTGCTGCAACTCTGAATGCAGACCTGCTTGCCGATGCGCTGATTGCATTTGTAGATGATTGCTTCGGTGACCTCGCTCTCGACGGTGACGGTCAGTCCCTGCCCAACGTCAACACACCTTACCTGAATGTCCCCACCTCAGGTGAGCACCATGTTGATTGCGATTTTTATTTTGACTATGACTTCCGTCTGGATCCCTTTATGCATGCAGAACGTCTGCAGGAATGCATTGACACCATTCAGGAGCTGACAGGACATGACAAGGTGCAGCTTAAATGCTCCTCCATGGGCGGTGTTGTGCTGAGTGCATACCTTGAAACCTACGGCTATGACGAAATTGAAACCATCATCACCCAGTGCTGTCCGCTGAAGGGTACTGCGGTTGCAGGTGAACTGTTCTGCGGCAAATTCGAGCTCAATGCAACGGCACTGCGCCGTTATGCACAGGATGCACTTCCCTACATGGAGGGTGGCGACTTTGTGCAGGCATTGCTTTATTCCCTGACCGATACCCTGCGCATTGCAGGTGTGTGGGATATGCTCATTGCACTTGGTGATGTTATTGTTGCACAGGTGCTTGACCGCATTTATGCCGAAGCCCTTATTCCGATTTTCGGCTCCTTTGCAGGTATCTGGGCATTTGTTCCCGAAGAATATTACGAAGAAGCCCTTGTTTTCATGGGCATGGATGAAAACTACGGTGACCTGTACAATCAGGTGGAAGCCTATCGTGTTGCACAGGCAAACATCGATGACAACCTGCAGAAAGCACAGGCAGACGGTGTCAAGACCTACATTCTTTGCGGCTATAATGTGCAGAGAACTCCCCTTGTTACCGCTTGGGAGAACACCTCCGACGGCACGGTTGACACCATGTATGCTTCTGTCGGCGCTACCTGTGCACCTTACGGCGATGTGCTGACTGAAGAGTATATCACTTCCCTTGCAACCACCGCTTATGTATCCCCTGACAAGATGATCGATGCATCCACCTGTGCACTGCCCGACAATACATGGTTTTTGCGTGATTGGCTGCATTGCAACGGCAATGATGCAATCGGCGCACTGTATAAAATCATGCTGACAACGGACGAGCAGCTGACGGTTTTCGATATGCCCGAATATCCGCAGTTCTTGCAGAATGACGATGCAACACCGTCCATCACCCCCGTCACAGGGGCACCGAATGCATTTGAAAACTTCAAGAACAAGCCCACCTTCCTGAATTTTGCATTGATGATTTCGGCATTCATTGATATGATTGCAGCATATATGAAAGAACTTTTTGCAGGTATCGGAGGATAAGCACATGGAAAGATATGCATGGAAAGCCATTATTTTAGAAGGACAATACGAGGAATACAAGAAAAGACATGCTGAAATCTGGCCCGAAATGGTTGCACTGCTCAAGAGTGCAGGCATCTGCAACTACAGCATCTGGCATGTCGGCAACGAGGTGTTCGGCTATTACGAGTGCGAAAAGGGCATGGAATATTCATCCAAGGTGCAGGCTGAAAGCCCCATCGTTGACAAATGGAACGAATATATGAAGGATGTCATGGTCATGGAAATGGATCCCGTTACGGGTGCCCAGCCGATCATGGAAGAAGTCTGGTATTTAGAATAAAAAAGAATTGACGAAACCGCGAAAATGTGCTAAACTACTTGTTTGGAAAAGTTAATTGAAAGGAAGTTAAGTATGTCCGGCCATTCCAAATGGAGTACCATTAAGAGAAAAAAAGAAAAGACCGACGGTGCAAGAGCAAAAATCTTCACCAAAATCGGCAGAGAAATTGCTGTTGCCGTTCGTGACGGCGGTCCTGACCCCGCAGGCAACTCAAAGCTGAAGGATGTTATCGCAAAGGCAAAGTCCTTCAATGTTCCCAACGACAACATTGAAAGAATCATCAAAAAGGCTGCAGGCGATACCAACGCAGACAACTACGAAGAAATCATCTACGAGGGCTACGGTCCCTGTGGTGTTGCTGTTGTTGTTGAAACACTGACCGACAACCGTAACCGTACCGCCGGTGAAGTGCGCCACTATTTCGACAAATACGGCGGAAACATGGGCCAGTCCGGTTCCGTTATGTTCATGTTTACCCGTCAGGGTGTTATTCTTGTTGACAGTGAGGACGTCGATGAAGAAAAGCTCATGGAAACCGCACTCGAAGCCGGTGCAGAGGATTTCCTGACCGACGAGGGTGTATTTGACATCCGCACCAATCCCCATGACGTTGCATCCGTTGCAGAAGCACTCACCGCTGCAGGCTATGAAATTGCTTCCGCACAGGCAGAATATGTTCCCGCAACCTACACCCGTCTTGAAGGCGACGATATCAAGAACATGGGCAAGATGCTCGAAATGTTCGAGGATAACGATGACGTGCAGGCTGTGTGGCACAACTGGGAAAACGAAGACGATTACGAATAATCCAATCCGAAAGGACGAGAAATCTTGGAATTTTTCTTGGAAAAAACCGAGGTCTGGTTTACGGCGCTGGAGAATTCCCTTAACATTTCTTCCGTTTTCTGTCAGATCGACCTCCCCTTTTCCGATTCTGTCATCACCGTGCGTTGGTACGGTGTGCTGATTGCATTCGGATACATCCTTGCCGCATTGTTCGGCGGCAGAATTGCCTATACATGGAAAATTGACCTGAACAAAATTGTCGATATTCTCATTTACGGCTCCCTGGGCGGCATCATCGGCGCAAGACTGTATTATTGCTTCAGCAAATGGGAAGCCTACAGTGACAATCCGCTGTCGATCCTGTATATATGGGAAGGCGGTCTTGCCATCTGGGGCGGCATCATCGGCGGTCTGGCTGCAGGCTTAATCGTTTGCAAGGTCAACAAAATCAACATCCGCAACCTGCTTGATATGGTAGGCATGAGCCTGCTCATCGGGCAAGGCATCGGCCGTTGGGGTAACTTTGCAAACCAAGAAGCCTTCGGAACAAACACCACCCTGCCGTGGGGTATGTACAGCCAGAAAACATACAACTATTTAAGCTATGTTATCTCGCAGGGTGCTGTCAACGGCAGTGAGGATCCCATCATTGCAAGCCTTGATCCGACCAAGCCCGTGCACCCGACTTTCCTTTATGAATCGCTGTGGTGCCTTTTGGGCTTTGCCGTTCTGTATATCACCCTTAAAAAATGGCGCAAATTCAGCGGACAGCTGTTTTTGATGTATGGTGTATGGTACGGCATCGGCAGAACCATCGTTGAAGGCTTCCGCACCGACAGCCTTTACATCGCAGACACGAACTTACGCGTTTCGCAGGTTCTGAGCCTGGCCGTTGCAATCGTTTGCGCGGTTGCACTGGTGGTCCTGCTCATCAAATACATCAAAAATCCCAAGCCCATCGAAGGCATTGACTACATCGTAGGTGAGCCGCCTGTGTATTGGGCAAAGCAAAAAGCCAAAAAGGCTGCCAAATTGGCTGCAGTCAACAACACCCCTATTGAAGAAGTTCAAGAGGATGTGACAAAAAATGATGAATAACCAACATTTTCCCGGCGACAGCGGCGACTGCCGCCGGTTTTCCTTAGGTTTGGACGGCGGCGGCACAAAAACGACCGTGCTAGTCGGGGACGAAAACGGCAATGTACTGTATAAAACCGTCGGCGAGACCATCAATTACTGCGCTGTCGGCATGGAAAACGCACGCAGCAACATGAAAAGCATGCTCAACACCGTAGCACAGGAAACAGGTGTAACGCACTTTGCAGGTGTGTGCATCGGCATGTCCGCATTGTTCGGAAGAGCCGGTGCAGACGAGGTTGCCGCATTCTGTGACGGCATTTTCAGTGCAGATAAAATCATCATGGACTCCGATCTTTACATAGCCCTTGCCGCAACAGGTGAAAAGGGTGCGGCAGCAGTCGGCATCTGCGGCACAGGCCCCATGACATGCGGAAGAACAGCTGACGGCAAAATCATCACCAAGGGCGGCTATGGCTATCTTCTGGGAGACGAGGGCAGCGGCTTTCGCATTGCACAGGATGGTCTTTTTGAGGCAGTGCGTGCAGCAGAGCAAAGCGGAAAGAACACCACCCTTCTGCAGGCTGCTCTGAATTTCTGGGGTGTGAAATCTGCCCCCGAATTGATCGATGTTTTCTATGATCCGCCGATGGAACGAAACAAAATTGCAAAATTCGCCCCCTGCGTGATAAAAGAAGCCGAAAACGGTGACGAAGCTGCCATGCAGGTCGTTCAAAAGCAGGTATCCCTTTTTGCAGACACCGCAAAAGCCCTGCTGAAGGAATTGCCGCAGGGACTTCCCTTTTATGTCTACGGCGGCATTTTTGAGCACAATGCGCTGTTCAGAACTCTTTTTGCAAACGAAATTTCCGACCATGAGGTAATCCTTCTGACGAAAACACCGGCAGAGGGTGCTTTGTGGGCGGCTGTCAACGAATAAACCAAATACAAGGAGGAACGAGTATGAGTGAACACACCGTTTTTTCCTTTGAAAAAGACTTCGGCATTTTTCTTGTGTCGGAGGATTTTTCTTATATCCTCGAGGATGTAAAAAAAGGAAATGAAGTCATCATAACAACCGAACAGGACACCGCTCTGCATACTGAGGAGGGCTATTCCCTGCGCATCGAAAAAACAGCAAACGGACTTGCAATCCGTGTCGGTTATGCGGCCAGAAAGGGTGCAATCAATGCCCTGTTTGCCGTGCGCCGATATTGCCGCGCAAACCGCTTCGTTTTGGGCGAAACGAGAGAAGAACCGAAATTTGCCGTGCGCGGCTACATTGAAGGCTTTTACGGCAGACCGTGGAGCTATGACACACGACTGCAAATGCTGCGTTATGCGGCTTCCTTTGGTGCAAACACGCATTATTATGCTCCCAAGGATGATCCGTATCACCGCAAATTATGGCGCGAGGAATACCCCGAAAATGAATTGCAGCAGCTCAGAGTGCTGTCCGATGAAGCCGCAAAATACGGCATGGAATTTGCCTATTGCATTGCACCGGGATTGAGCATCTGCTACGCAAGCGAAACGGAATTTTCCTGCCTGAAAAAGAAGCTTACACAGCTTTACGGTATCGGCATCCGTTCCTTCGGCCTGCTGTTGGACGACATTGCACCCGAATTGTATTACGAAGAAGACAAATCAAAATACAACACGATGGTCGAAGCGCATGTGGATCTTATTAACCGCACAGCCGAATTCATGAAAACCCTGCACGGCAGTGTGCTGACCGTCTGTCCGACCGAATACTGGGGCAAGGGTGACAGCGAATACCTGCAAAAGCTCGGACAGGGCATTGCAACCGATATCCGCATTTTCTTCACGGGAAGCGACATCTGTGCAAAGGAAATCGGCTGCACCGAGGCACAGACCTTCTTCCAAAGCACAAACAGAAAGCCGTTGTATTGGGACAACTACCCTGTCAACGATGCGGAAATGTTCATGGAAATGCACATGGGACCGCTCATCGGAAGAGATGCAAAACTGTGGCAGTATGCGCAGGGTGAAATTTTCAATTGCATGGAATATGCCGAATGCACCCGCATTCCGCTTGCAACGGCACTGACCTATCTGTGGAATCCCGAAGGCTATGACCCTGAGGAAGCCTATATGCAGGCTGTTACCGATAACATTCCCGAGGATGAGCGTGAGGCATTTATTCTGCTTGCCGACCATCTTCGCACCTCCTGCCTGAAGGATGAAAACTCGCACATCATGGGTGAAAATCTTTTGCGCTGCTATGCCGCAAGGGAGGCAGGCGATATTGAAAAGGCAAAAGAGATTTTCAACACCTACCTTGCAAAAATGCAGAATGCTGCAAAATTGCTGGCAGGCAAAAAGGACGGCATTTACAAGGAACTGACCATCTGGATCGAAAAATTCGTGCTGTGTGCGGATATTCTCGGCATTTGCGGTGAGATTTTGTTTGACAATGCCGACAAAAAGGATGAGCTTCGCACAAAGATTCACAAATACAACCGTGATGCAGCCGTGCTCACAGGCTTCTGCTTCCGTGAGCTTGCGGAAATTGCATTGGAAGATTTCAGCTATTAAAGGATGAATTATATGAAAAAATTTGTCAGCATCCTGCTGATTGCCCTGCTTCTGCTGACGGCAGCACCCGTTCATGCAGCAGAAACCGAGTTTTCGGGCTATTGCGGGGAGGACCCGAATTACGAATCGATCACATGGGAGGTAAATCCCGACACGGGTGTGCTTTCCATTACGGGCACAGGACCGATGTATATGTATACAAGCAGTCCCCCGTGGTGCTATCCTGACCTGCAGGATTATATCACAAGCGCGGTTGTGTCCCCCGGTATCACAAGGCTGCCAAGCTACTGCTTCGGCGGTCTTGAAAACCTGAAAAGTGTTTCACTGCCCGAGGGAATCACGCAGGTCGGCAGACGCGCCTTTTACGGCTGCACGCAGCTCGAAGAGGTTGATTTTCCCGATACGGTACAAATCATGTATGGTGAAGTATT
Organism: Acutalibacteraceae bacterium; assembly: GCA_045659125.1. Lineage (GTDB taxonomy): Bacteria > Bacillota > Clostridia > Oscillospirales > Acutalibacteraceae > RUG806. The sequence continues at coordinate 1,424 of JAZOWJ010000256.1, read as the reverse complement.
CGAGAAATGCCCGTCCTTGCGCCGAGTGCATTTGTCCGAATCACTGCAATACCTGTGTGACGAGTTATTTTACAATTGTGCAGCACTTGAGGAGGTTAATATTCCGCCCAATATAACCCGCATCTACTCCGGCTGCTTCACAGGCTGTGAGTTGCTGCAGAGTAGTGTGCACATTCCCGCTTCGGTTGAAACGATCGGATCAGCTGCCTTTGCAGGCTGCACCTCCTTGCGCACAATCACATTTGCGCTTGACGGCAAGCTCAGCAGCATCGGAGAAAATGCATTTTCCGAAACGGCTGTCGAAAGTCTGGAGCTGCCGTGGTTTTTGTCGGATATCGGGGATTATGCATTTGCATGGTGCAAAAATCTGACAAGTGTGACCCTGCCTGTTTATCTGCAAAACATCGGCGCCGATGCGTTCTATTCTTGCTGCGAGCTGGAAAGTATTATGATTCCCGCCACCGTAACACAGATCGGTAACTATGCGTTTTCCGGTTGCGAAAGCATGCAAAAAATAACATTTGAAGGCGGCAGCAGATTGCAAACAATCGGAGAACGTGCATTTGATGATTGCAGATCATTGTCCGAGCTTGCGCTGCCGATGACCGTTACATCCATCGGAGAATATGCTTTCTGCAATTGCGATCTGCTGAAAACCATCACGCTTCCGGGACTTATGGAAGATCTCTCTTGCAATTTGTTTTCAAGCTGTGGGGGACTCGAAGAGGTCATTCTGCCCGTCAATCTGAAAACCATTGATGAGGGTGCTTTTCGTTGGTGTGAAAATCTGAAAACGATCACCATTCCGAAAGGACTTCACACTGTGCAGCAGACAGTCTTTTACGACTGCGAAAACCTGCAGACGGTTTATTACGGCGGCAGCGAATCCGACTGGAACAAAATTTTCATCAGCTCCGGCAATAATCCGCTGCTGAAAGCCGACCGCTATTACAACAACTATCCGTATGTCTTCGACTACGAAAAAATGAATGTCACAACATTCATGTATAACCTCAAAATCCGTGACAACGGCGCCATGCTTGACGGTGGCAGCAGCCTTTCGGATGCGGTTGACAATGCCTTTGACCGCATCACGGATGTTAAGGTTTTTTCGGGCAGCACCCTGCTTGCCACCACCTCCGACAAGGCGGAATTCGAGATGACCGACCTCGTAAGTGCAGATATGATTCTGCAAAAAGACGGTTACCGCGATTACATCATTCCCGTTGAGGTGCTTCGTGCCGTGCTCGACGATTGCGGTGATGTTACCCACAATCAGACCGCGTACATGACCAAGGACAGCATGGACGGGGCCTATATTTCCACCGTTTTTGCACGCGAAACGGGTGGTGTCTGCCACAAAGAGGTGCAAAAGGACGAGCTGCAGATTCTGCGCGGCAAGGAATATGAATACGTGGTATCCG